>JBOHXO010000413.1:0-8653 GCA_050737475.1 Chthoniobacterales bacterium | reverse complement strand
TGCGATTGCCTTTCGCATCGCGGCGCCAGTTCTGCGCGGTGCCGGTTTTTCCGGCGGCCTGCACGCCGGGTGTGCGGAGTCGGGCCTTGCGCGCGGTGCCGCCGTCCTCGTTGACGACGCGCCACATGCCATGGCGCACATGCTCGATTTCCTCGGCGGTCATTCCCGCGTCCTTGATGAGATTGGCGCGCACTTTCGTGGGCTCCTGCAGGACGACGTTGCCATCGCGCGAGACGACCTTGTCAATGATGCGGGGATAGTAGCAGGTGCCGCCATTTGCGACGGTGGCTGCGAGCATCGCCATTTGCACCGGCGTGACGAGCACGGAGCCCTGGCCGATCGAGACGTTTGCGGTGAGGCCGGGGCGCCAGTGGTCCTGAGGATTGACCGACTTCAAATATTCGGGACCGTCGAGGATGCCCGGATTTTCGCCGGACAGCGGGAGGCCGGTGGGCTGGCCAAAGCCCAGCAGCTTGCCGATGCGATCAATCTCCTCGATGCCCGCCGCATTGCCGGCCTGAAAGAAATACGCGTTGCAGGAATTCTTGAGCCCGCCCTCGAGATCGAGGCTGCCGTGAGCGCCGCCTTTGCTTTTAATCCAGCAAGCCATGAACGTGTTGCCGTAGGTCACGCCGCCGGTGCAGGTGTAGTGATTGGCATTAAGACCCTTGCTCTCGACAGCGAGTGCGGTGAGCACCTTGAATGTGGAACCGGGAACGTAGGCGTTGATGGTGCGATTCATCAACGGCTTGGTCTCGTCTTTAATGAGCTCGTTCCATGACGCGCGATCCACGGTGGGCACGAATTTATTCGGATCGAATGACGGCACCGAGGCCATCGCGAGTATGTCGCCGTTGTTGACATCCACCACCACGCAGGCGGCGCGGCCGGCGATGCGCAGCGTGTCCTCGACGACGTATTGCAGACGCGCGTCAATCGTGAGGTAAACATTGTCGCCGGGCTTCGGCGGGTCGAGCTGCTCGCTGTCCTCGATGATCTGGCTCTTCGCGTCCGTCCGCAAAATGCGCGCGCCGGGCTCGCCGCGGAGATATTTGTCCATCGCCAGTTCGACCTGCGCCTTGCCCTCCATGTCGGGCTGGTAAAAGCTGTAACGCCGGCCCTTCTCCAGCTCCTCCTTCTGCATCTTGTTGATGTCCTCGGCCGGCCCCACATACCCGAGGAGCTGCGCCGCGAGCGCGCCGTAGGGGTAATGCCGCACGGGCTTGACCTCGGCGTTGAGGCCCGGCAGGCCGACGTTGTTCTCCATGAACTTCGCCATCGTGTTGAAGTCGAGATCCTGCCGGTAGTTGAATGGGACGAGCGTGTTGTTGCGGTAATGGACCTGCAGTCGCTCCGCGTTGTAATCCGCCGCGAGGCCGAGATCCTCGAGCTTGGAAATGGCCGTGTCCTTCACGACTGTCGGAATGTCCACCTCGGCGCGATCCTCGGCATTTCCGCGCAAATCGTAATGGCGGTATTTGACATCGAGCACCGGCGCCTTGGCTTTGTGCTCCTTTTCGTAGGCGCGCACCATGTCGGGCAGGTAAAAATTCACCTCAAAGCTCGCACGATTTTCGACGAGCGGGATTCCGTTGCGATCGAGAATTTCCCCGCGCACCGCGGGCAGTCGCACCGACACCGCGGAGCCCGTCTTCACCAGGCTCGCGTATTTGTCATACTTCACGACCTCCAGCCACCACAGGCGTGCCACGAGAAGGCCGAGGCAGACAAGGATGACCGATGCCAGGAAGATGATCCGAAATGCGGGAACACTTTTCTTCATCTCAATAATCCCTCAACGGCCGCCGGTCGCCGTAGAAGATGTTTTCCGCCACCGTCACGATCAGAAAAAGCACGAGCGAGAGCAGCAGGGCGACGAGGCCCGGCGCGAAAATGCGCCACGCCACCGTCTCGCTCCAGAACAGCCCGCCCTCTTCAAAACGCCGGATCGTGATGACGCCAAATTGCAGGCCGAGTTGAACGACCGTGAGCGCCGCGCTCATGAGCGCGGGAAGCCACCAATGTCCACGCAGCACCAGCGGGCGGAAGCCCTGACAAATCAAACCAAAAGCCACAAAAAGGAGAATAGACCAGCCGGGAGAGATTTCAACCGACGCAGCCATGTTGTGAACCGTGTCGAAATCCTGCGTGGGCGCGGCGTGCCAGACGACCTGGAGCGTCGAAAAATCGACCAGGAATCCCGCCAGCAGCGCCAGCACGATCATGCTTGGAAACGGCAGCACGCAAGCGCCGTAGCAAAAGAAAACCGGCGCGAGATATACGCGCGCGCCATCCACGATCGAAAGCGGCGGAATGAATTCCTCAATGACGAATCCGAGAAAGATCGCCACCGCGAGCCCGAGAGTGACAAGCACATCCTTCATTTCACTCCGACGATGACGAAGACGTCCGCGAGGGTTGAAAAATCCACCACGGGCTCGAGGATGGCCTGTCCATCGAGTTCCCGCGACTTGAAGCTCTTGACCCTGCCGATCGGAAGGCCCGGCGGAAACACGGCCCCCACGCCCTGCGTGTAAACCACCTGTCCCGGTTGCAGGTTCGCATTGCGCGAAAGAAAATTCATCTGCAACTCGGGCTTGCCGCCTTCCTGCACGCGCACGCCGCTCACGATTCCTTTTTCGCGCGTGCCCTCGACGTAGGCGCCGACCTTGCAATTTTCGTCCGTGATCAACATCACCTTCGCCGCATTCTTCTCCGCGGTCATCACCTTGCCGACAAGGCCGTCGTTCGTGATCACGGTCATCGGCATGCCGCCTACGGAGCCGTCGTCCACGCTGTCCTCGAAGCCGCGGTTGATCGTGACGGAGCTCCACCACGCCGAGGCGTCGCGCGTGATCACCTGCGCGGGCACGAGCCGGAAGGCGGAATGCTCGCGGTAGCCAAGCGCGTCGCGCAGCCGGTCGTTCTCCGTTTTCATATCGGAGAGAATCTGGTTCGTCGCCTTGAGCTTGTCGTTCTCGCGGTGAAGCTCCTCGTTTTCCGCGCGCAGTTGATCAAGCGACTTGAGCCCCTGGCCCATGGCGCCGATGCCCTGCTGCATCGCCGATCCCGTGCGTTGAAATGGCGAGAGCAATGACATCACCGCACCCTGCACTTTTTGCGCGGACCCCGTGCCGAGCAGCATCAAATACACCGCCAGCAGTGAGACGATCACTGCGAGGAGGATGTTGACCTTTTTCATGACGCGATGGGCTAGCGGCGAAACTCAGCCGCGATCCGCCCGCCCGGAAGGATTCTACGCGGCGGCGTGGTGGTGGTGGCGGTCCATCGAGGAGACACGGCGCAACAAATTCAATTCCTGGAGTGCCTTGCCCGTGCCTTCGGCCACCGCGCTGAGCGGGTCCTCGGCAACGTGCACCGGCAGTCCTGTTTCCTCGGCGAGCAGGCGGTCGAGGCCGCGCAGCAGCGCACCGCCGCCGGCAAGCACCAGGCCGCGATCCACGAGGTCGGCGGAAAGTTCGGGAGGACAACGCTCGAGCGTGATGCGCACGGAATCCACGATCGTGGAGATCGGTTCCATGAGCGCCTCGCGCACCTCCTGCGATGTGATGGTGATCGTTTTCGGCAGGCCCGCCACGAGGTCGCGGCCTTTCACTTCCATGCTCACTTCCTTCTCGAGTTTGTAAGCGGAGCCGATCTTGATTTTGATTTCCTCGGCCGTGCGCTCGCCGATCATGAGGTTGTAGGCGCGCTTCATGTATTGCGCGATGGCCTCGTCGAGTTCGTCGCCCGCAACGCGCACGCTGCGGCTGAACACGATTCCCGAAAGCGAAATGAGCGCGACTTCCGTCGTGCCGCCGCCGATATCAATCACCATGTTGCCCGCGGCATCCTGCACCGGCAGGCCCACGCCGATCGCAGCGGCCATTGGCTCCTCGATCAAATAAACTTCGCGCGCGCCCGCGTGCGTGGCGGAATCCTTCACCGCGCGCTTCTCGACTTCCGTGATGCCCGATGGCACCGCGATCACAACGCGCGGACGCACCATGCGGCGGCGGTTGTGCACCTTGCTGATGAAGTGGCGCAGCATCGCCTCGGTGACTTCGAAATCCGCGATCACGCCGTCCTTGAGCGGACGAATGGCAACAATGTTACCGGGCGTGCGACCGAGCATTCGTTTCGCTTCGTCACCGACGGCAAGCACCTTGTTCGTGCCGGATTGGACCGCGACCACCGAGGGCTCGCGCAGCACGATGCCGTGATCCTTTACGAAGACCAGTGTGTTGGCGGTGCCGAGATCAATTCCGATGTCGTTAGAGAAAAATCCAAGAATGTTATCAAACATCTGACAGAAAATGGGTTGTGGGTGAATTGGGGAGCCGCGCACTGCGTCCCTCGCGCAAACTCCGCTTCTTAAAAAACTGAGTGCGACACTAGGAATCTAAAATTCGCCTAGTCAAGGCAAACCTTCCGAAATGGAGCCTTTCGGCCTGTGAAAGTGAATTTGGACCTAAATCGCCGCGGCAATGGCCTCACCCATGCCGGCCGTGCCAACTTTCGTGGTGCCTTCGGTCCAGATGTCCGCCGTGCGCAGACCATCTGCAATCACCTTGCGCACAGCGGCGTCAATCGCACCCGCCGCTTCGTCGTGCCCGAGCGAATAACGCAGCATCATCGCCGCGGAGAGAATTTGCGCGATGGGATTTGCGATGCCCTTGCCCGCGATGTCCGGCGCTGTGCCGCCACTCGGCTCATACATTCCGAAACGCCGTGTTCCACCGGTGGCCTCGCCGAGACTGGCGCTGGGCAGCATGCCGAGCGATCCCGTGATCATCGCGAGTTCGTCGCTGAGGATGTCGCCGAACATGTTCTCCGCAACGATCACGTCGAACTGCTTCGGATTTTTCACGAGCTGCATCGCGGCGTTGTCCACGTAGAGATGGTTGAGCGTCACGCCGGGATAATCCTTCGCGGTCTCGGTGACCACGCGGCGCCACAGCAGGCCGTTCTGCAGCACGTTCGCCTTGTCAATGGAAGTCACGCGATTGTTGCGCGTGCGCGCCGCCTCGAATGCCACGCGTGCGATGCGACGAATCTCGCTCTCCCAATAAATCATCGTGTCCACGGCGAACGACTCGCCGCCTTCCTGCTTCAAATATTTCGGCTCGCCGAAATACAAACCGCCCGTGAGTTCACGCACGCATAGCACGTCGAAGCCGCCTTCCACGGATTTCGGATGCAGCGGCGAAGCGTGGGCCAGCTCGGGCAGGCAGACGCCGGGACGAAGGTTCGCGAATAACTGGAAATGCTTGCGGAGCGGCAGCAATGCAGCGCGCTCGGGCTGCTCGTTCGGCGGCAGACCCTCCCATTTTGGTCCGCCGACGGAGCCGAAAAGAATCGCGTCCGCAGCCTCGCAGGTCTTGAGCGTCCCCTCGGGCAGCGCCATGCCGTCCACATCAATCGCCGCGCCGCCGACGCGGCATTCCGTGTATTTGGTCGAAATCGAAAACTTCTTCGTGACGACGGCGAGCACCTTGCGCGCCTCCGCCATCACCTCGGGGCCAATGCCGTCGCCGGCCAGCACCGCAATTTGAAACGTCTCACTCATGGGAAACGCGCATTTAAGCGGAGCGGCGCGGTGGCAATCAAGCCTCGCGCGCTGCGGCGACGAATGCGCGCACTTTCGCGGCGTCCTTGCGGCGCGGATCGCCATCCCTCTCGACGCCTCCCGCGACATCCACGGCATGCGGCTTCACGAGATGCGCAACCTTCGCGACGTTGTCGGGTTTCAAGCCGCCGGCGAGGATGACCTGACGGCCCGGATTCCAACGCACGAAATCCCGCGCGAGCTCGATATCAACGGCCGTGCCGGTACCGCCGTAGCCCGCAGTGGAGAATCCGTCGAGCAGCAGCGATTGCGTCGCGTATTCCAGCGCGTGCGTGAGCGATTCCGGACCGGAAACACGCAGCGCGCGAATCCAGACGATCGGGCACTCCGCGCAAAAATCGGGCGTCTCGTCGCCGTGAAATTGAATCGCGTCGAAGCACGCGGCATCCACGATGCGTGCAATGTCGTCGCCCGTGGCATTCACGACCACGGCGACACGCGTGAGCGGAAGCTCGGCGACCCAGTCGCGCACGTCGTGAAGCTCGACGCAGCGCTTCGAGCCGGGAAAGAAATTGATGCCGATGGCGTCCGCCCCGGCGTCGGTCACGAGCGCAGCGTCGGCCGCATTCGTAACGCCGCAGATTTTCACGCGCAGTGCGCCGGGATCGAAAAAAGAATCGTCCATTTTCAAAAAGGAGGGTTCGGCAGTTGTCGAACAAGCTCGATGAGTCCGCGGTCCCATGCCTCGCGGATTTCGCACAGCCACGGGTCGTTGTTTTGCAGCACGGCGCGGCGCCGCACCTCGAGGCTGCCGGCCTCGTAGCAAAAGACCTCGAACGGTGTACCGACGGAGACGTTGCTCTTCGCGGTGGCGTCGAGCGAGAGGATGCCGCAGCGCACGGCTTCGTCGAGCGGCGTGTCGAACGTGAACGCACGGTCAAGCAGCGGCTTGCCGTATTTCAATTCGCCGATTTGCAAAAATGGCGACTCGCGGCTCGCGTGGATCGCGTTGCCCGGCGAATAGATGCGGTAAATTTGCGGCGGAGCTCCGCCAATCTGCCCGCCGAGGATGAAGTTGCCATAGAAATCGAGATCCTCGTTGCGCATCGCCGGGCCGTCCTGCGCGCGAACATGGCGCACTTTTTCGCCGACATAGCGCACGGTCTCGTAGAGGCTTTTTTGATTGAGCAGGCAGGGCAGCGTGCCCTCGGGGCCGGACTCGGCCATGTCGCCCTCGATGAGCTCGGCGACGGATTGCGTGAGCGAGAGATTGCCCGAACTGAGCAGGCAGAGCACGCGATCGCCCTCGCGCGCATAGATGCGCATCTTCGGGTGGATCGTGATATTGTCCACCCCCGCGCTGGTGCGCGAATCGGAGAGGAACACAATCCCCTCCCGGCAAAGAAGGCTCAAACAATAGGTCATGTCGGAATTATCGCATAGCGGCTCGACCGCCGCTATCCATTGCTACGGCCCAATCGCCGCCATCCAATGCTAACGGCTCCAACCACCATCCCGGATGCCGCGGCTATTCAATCACGCGCGCATTCGCACGCTTCATCCGCTCGTGATGCGTGATCGGGCGCACGCGTCCGTCGCTTGTGCGGAAAAACGAACTCAGCGGCCAGCTCACAATGCTGATGAAAATCGAGGCGAAAAACGCATGCCAGAATCCGTCCACATGAAACTCCCGAACCATCGAGGACACGAGGAGCAGCAGCAGGGCATTCACGACGAAGATGAACAGTCCCATCGTGGCGATGATGAACGGCAGGCTCAGCAGCAGGAGAAAGGGACGAATGAGCGCGTTGACAATGCCGAGCAGCAGGGAGCCGCCGAGCAGGGCGCTTGTGCCCTGGACACTGAGGAGATTCGGGAAGACCCAGGAGACCACCATCACTGCCAGAGTGGTGACAATCCACCGCATGAAGAACGGCTGCATGGCCTGAGTTTAACCTGCCTCACGCTCACTCTGCAAGAGCGCGAAAGAGGCGCCCGTCGCGAAGCTGGAGGCGCGTTCTCGCGACTGCGGACCGCGCCAACCCTGTCGGGGGCCGATTTTGACGGAGAATTTTAAAGATTTATTTTGCCAACGGACCGCCGGCTTCCTATTTCCAGACCAACGGGAACGCGCCATGGCCAAATCAAAAAAATCCGATTCGGAAAAATCAAAGAAGGGCAGGAAGAAGGACAAGGCGGAAAAGGAAATGTCCTCCGCCAAGCCTCCAAAGCCTGCAAAAGCCGAAAAGAAAAGCGCGGAACCCAAGGCGAAGCCAAAGGCAAAGCCCGAGGCAGTGGCGGAAGTTGTCATCACGAACGACGACATTTCGTTGCGCGCTTATTTCATCGCCGAGCGCAGGCAGGCGATGGGCTGGCCGGGCGACTCGAGCAGCGACTGGGTCGAGGCGGAGCGCCAGCTCAAGGCCGAGGCACGCCGGAAATCCGGCAAGTAAACACACGGCCTTCCCCCCGGGGCAGCCGTCAAACGCGGCGACGGCGGCGAAAAATCACCACGCCCATTCCGAGCGTGACCAGCAACAATACGGACGGCTCCGGGACGGCCGTCATCGTCATCGTGAATGTGTAGTTTCGCGCCTGCGATCCGGTTTCCTGGATCCAGAATGTGTAATTGCCCGCGGCAAGCGGCGGCGTGAAGCCCTGCGCGCCGGAGCCGGTCCCGATGTCATCAAGGATTTCCCCCTGCACACCGGTGGGGCCGTAGTGCGTGTATCCCAGCATGTCCGCGGGCTGAGCAGCCGCGGGCGTCACGGTGAATGTCGTGCCGCTTTGCATTCCGATGAACGATTTCGTGAGCGTGCCGGTGCCGGTGTAGGAATCGAGCGTGAGCGACTGGAACTTGAAGCCCACGGGGATATTGAAGGTGAGATAATCCACGTCGCCCGTGATGACTGTGCCGCTGAGCGTGTTTGCACCGGGATCGAGCGTGAAGAGCGTCGGCGCGAGGCGATTGCCGGAAATTTCCCCGTTCACCGTCTCGATGTAGGACGCGCCAAACGCAAAGGCCGGGATCAGCGAGCACGCAAGAAACAGGACTTTGAGGGACGCGGTCGTTTTCATCAGGGG
>JBOHXO010000412.1:0-1510 GCA_050737475.1 Chthoniobacterales bacterium | reverse complement strand
GTTAACGCCTTCACCATCGATACCCGCGAAGGCAGCGCCACGCCGGGTGCGTACTGGGGTGTGCCGTACGAAACCGTGCTCATGCTCGTGCACTACAACGTCGATCTCTTCGAGCAAGCCGGTGTGACCGTGCCGACGACCTGGGACGAGTTCCTGGCCGCTTGCACCACGCTGAAAGCCGCCGGAATTCAGCCGATCTGTGTCTCGGGTCCGACTGCGCCGTACTGTGCGCAATGGTGGGACCGCCTGACGCAGCGCATCGTCGGTGAGGAAGCGGTGCGAGCGGTTGCCTTCGGTGACGCCAAAGTGGCCGACAATCCGGGTTTCCTCCAGGCGGCTCAGGAATTGGCCAAGTTCAAAGAGAACGACTGGTTCATGGAAGGGTACGACGGCGCTGATTTCACGACGGCGCAGGCGCTGTTCTTCCAGGGCAAAGCGGCCATGATCCACATGGGTTCGTGGTTGTCGACGGAAATGACCGATGTCATTGCTGAATTGCCGACGCCGTTCCGGCTCGGCGTGTTCGACTTCCCGGCTTTCACCGGTGGAGCCGGTGATCAGAACGCCGGTTTCGGCACCGCACAAATCTTCTCCGTACCCGACCCTGTCAAGGCGACATCCCACGATGTCAATGTGCCTTTGGCGGTCGAGTACCTGCGACGCTGGACGTCAAAGGAAAACTCCGCATTCCGCTCGGAGAATCTGAAGATGATCTCTGCGGTGGCCGACGTTCCGGCGCCTCCAGGCATTGACGGATTGGAGGCGGCGATCGCTCGTTCCTCCGAGACCGATCTGATCATCTACTACTACGCCATCCATTGGGACACGAATCTCTCCACCGCCTGGTGGAATCCGATTCAGGCGCTCTTCCTCGGTCAGATGACGGCCGAAGAGGCGATCGAATCGCTTGATGAAGGTCTCGCGCAGTATCGCGAGCTCAAGAACGCCGGAGGTTGATCGGGAACTAATCAGCACGGAAACACGGCACTGAAGTGACCGTGCTGACACGCGAAAAGTCCTTCCAGGACTGAACAAGGTTTTGTGGTCCTGGAAGGACTTCGTTTCGCTTAGCCTGGCACTTTATGCCGGGACGTCTTTGAACGAACTCGGAGGGGAGGGAAGATGTTTCAGCAGTCGCGTCGTCGCTTGATCCTGCCCTTCATCTTGCCGCAGTTAATTCTCTATTCCGCATTTGTCTTTTTGCCGTTAGCGGCGACGATTTTCTATGGATTTACTAATTGGAAGGGACACGGGAATCCGTGGGAGTGGGCGGGCACGCTCAACTACCGGATTCTCTGGCACGACGGGAATTTTCATAAGGCGCTAAAAAACGCCGTTTATTTGATGATTGTCGGCGGGATCATCGTCTTCATACCGGCGCTGTTTCTAGCCTGGGCGTTGCAGAATTCCATTCGCGGACATCGCTTTTTTCAGTTCATCATCCTATCGCCGCTGGTGATCGCCGCCAGTGTCGCCGGGTTGATGTGGAAGTGGATGTACAACCCAACGC
>JBOHXO010000411.1:0-14686 GCA_050737475.1 Chthoniobacterales bacterium | reverse complement strand
CGACGTAGACAAAGCCGAGCAGCGGGATGACGAGGCCTTCCCACGAGGGATAGATGCCGAGCCACGTGCCCACCCACGCGGGGATTTCGAGGTTGTGGATCGGATGGATCGGGAGCCAGCCGATGGTTTGGAAAAGGCGGACGGTGGAGCCGAGGAAGGTCGCGAGGATCGTGACGACGAGCACCCCGGTCCAGACGAGCAGTTTTCGGTAGGGGAGTTTCATGCCCCAATGGAAGATGGCCCAGCCGGCGAGGCCGATGGCGCCAAGGCCCGCGGCGAGACCGATCAAGGATGCGGTGAAGCCGCCCTCGAGGATCAGGCTTTGCATGAAGAGCGTGGTCTCGAAGCCTTCGCGATAGATCGTGAGGAAACCGACGCCGCACATCGCGAGCGCCTCCCAACGTTCGCCGCGCTTGGTGGCGGCTTTGTCCTTGAGCTCGCGGAGGCGGGCGTTCCAGCCGGTCCAATAGTATTTGTGGAAGACCCAGTTCGTGACGATGAGCAGGATGATGACTGCGAGCACCGAGATGACGGCCTCAAGCGTCTCGCCGTAGCGACTGAGCGACTGGATAATGGTGCGCGCGAGGATGAACGTGATGGCGGAGGCGAGGATCGCGCCCCATGCGCCGATGCCGACCTGACGGCGGGAGCGCGCGTTTTCGACACCGCGCAATCCGGCGAGCAGGGCGGCGAGAATCACGACGGCTTCGAGGCCTTCGCGGAGGACGATCGTGAATGCGGTGAGCGCGACGGTGGTGGGCGAGAGGCCGACGCGCAGCAGGGCGACGCATTCGTCGAGCAACTTGAGCGCGCGGGCGTAGGTCGCGTCGAGCGCCTCGCCTTTTTCGCGCTGGTCGAGCACGGCCTTGATGCCCGGGCCGTCCTTGCCGCCGTCGAGGAAGGCGCGTTCCGCACTCACGGCGAGATTCGGATCGCGCGGCAGCACGCGCGCCTCGATTTCGAGATCGAAAGTCGTGTAGGCCTCGAGGCGAAGGTCGTTTGCCGAGCGCCAGTTTCCATCGCGCGCGGCCTGGAGCGACTGGCCAAGCAGCGAGCGCACCTCAAGCGCGGTTTCCTGCACGACGTCGGAGCCTTTGCCCGCCTTGCGCAGCGAGACGCCGAAGTCGTCCTGCAAAATCGTGGAAATTTTCTGGCACGTATTCTGGACGACAATGAGGTCGCCTTTTGCGGCGATGGTATTTTCGAGCGTCGCGAACGCCTCGACGAGGGTGTCGCCGTGCTCGCGCATGGCGGCGGCTTTGTTTTTCAACCAATTGGGCCGCAGCTCGACGAGGATCTGCTGCGCCTGCACGGTGAACGAAACGGCCTCGCGATATTCGATGGCGATGGTGATTTCGCCATCGCGCACGCCGGCGCGGTATTCCATCGGCACGAGCCGGAGCAGTTTGACCACGAGCCGCTCCTGGCGCTCCACTTCGTCGGGGGTGAGCAGGTCGGGGAGGCGGGATTCCAGCGTGGATTTCCACTGCGCGATGGATTCGGGATCAGTGCCGGGGAGCGGGATTTTCGCCGGGGGTTGGGCGGGAATTTTTGCGGTGGCGAGCAGCGCGGGCGGGAAGTCCGCGAGCGCGGCGATTTCCGCGGCGCGCAGGGTGACGAGTTCCTGCGTGGCGCGGCCGGCCTTTGCGAGCCGGAGCAATTCGTCGGCGCGTTCGCGCGAGCGGCTGCCCTGCCAGATGAGAGTCTCGCGTGCGAGCATGCGTGCGACTTCAGCGTGCTGGTCGGCGGCGCCGCCAATATGCTGGAGGGCCAGCAAACCCTCGACGGCGCTGGCGTGGCGAGGGAGGCGGATCGCCGCGCGCCATTCCCTCGCGGCGGTGATGTCGCCATTGCGGTAGGCCTCGAGCATTTCGAGCGCGAGCACCTGCTGGAGCGTGCCCTGGAGCGAGCCGAGCACGGCGGTCGCCTCGATGTCGTTCTTCGCCTTGCCGAAGCCTGCGAGCGCGGCGGTCCATTGTGCGCGGGCCTCCGGGGAGCGGAGCTGCGTGCCGAATTTTTGCAGGACGTCGAACTGCGCCGAGGATGCGGGATCGTCCCAGCGCTTGCCGACCGCGGTGAGCGCGAGGTCGTCCATGGCCGTCTGCGCGGAGGCGGCATCGTCAACACGATCCGCGCGCAGCGCCGCCGTGGAGGCGAGCAGTAGCGCACAGAGGATGAACCGCGATCGCATGGTCAGTTCTTTTCGACGAGGGCCTGCGCCTGTTCGATCTGCGGGACGAGTTTGTCGGTGTGATTTTTGGCCTGCGATGCCATTTCATCAATTTCCGCAAGCGTCACCGAGCCGTCCTTTTCGCGGACGTCAATCTTGTCGAGGAAGACGGTGATGCCGTCGAAGCCTTTGCGAATGGACTTCGCGAGAGCGGGGTCCTTTGTTGCGACCTCGGGATCCACGGCCTGATACATGATCGCACAACTGCCCATGATGCCGCGCATGTCGGAGACGCGGCTGACGGCGTAGAAGCGGCCGGATTGCTTGTCGGAATAACGCGATTCCTTCCAGTCCTCGAAATAATCCGAGAGCGTCGGCGTCATCACGATCATGGCGCCGATGCAGTCGGCGGTGGTGGGCTGCCAGTTGGAGGCATCGGCCTGGAGCGAGTCGAGGGACTTGGCGGCGTAGTCCGCGGTGGCGAGTGCGACCTCGGCTTTTGGCAACGATTCGCGCGCGCCGATTTTGCCGTCGCCATCGAGGTCCATGGGAACGCCCCAGCGCGGGTCGCCGCCCCAGAGCATGGGCTCGATGAGGTAGGTGAACACGCTGCCCTGGCGGTCAATTTTTTCGCCGTTGCGCAGCTTGAGCGTGACTTCGGCGACGTTCTCCGCGCCTTCGGCGTTCGGCACGCCGGCGTCGAGATCGCGGTCGTAGTGCGTGAAGGAATCCACTCCGCCGACGATGCCCTCGACGGTCTCGTAGCCGTAGCTGTCCATCGCCTTGTAGTTCTCCTGCATCGCCTTCACGAGCGCATCAATTTCGCTTTTTTTCGCGGCGTAGGCTTTGGCGTAGTTGCCGTTGTAGGCGTCAATGATCGCGGCGTATTTTTCCGCGTTGTTCATGTAGTCAATGGACGCGGTTTCCATTTTTGTGGTCACGCCCACGAGGTAACCTTTCACGCCGTTCACGTTGTTGATGTCGGCGGCAGTGGCGTGAAGCGTTGTTGCGAGGACAGGCGCCAGGACGAGGCCACGGAGATTGGGAAAGCGCATATAAGAAGAAATTGAGACTTAATCTCAAACTAAAGCGGATCCCTGAAGACGGGAAAGCTTTTTTGCATGAAAAAATCGAAAATGCGTTGCGACAGAGTAAATGGCTTAAGATTCTCGCCAGCGGGGCGATTTGCTGGCAGTAAGCGGGGAATACTCCCTATCCCCATGAAGAGTTTCGCATTGGTTTCCGCCGCCCTGATTTCCAGCCTCGGCATGTTGAGCGCGCAGCCGTCGCCGACACCCGCACCGCAGAACGCCTATCTCGCCAGCCTCGTGAAATCGCGGGAGCAACGGGCGGCATTGTTGCTCGCGGAGCTCAAGGCCTCGGACCAGCGCATCGAGGAACGCATTGCCACGATCGTGGATGGGTTGACGCGCATTCAGGACTCGCGCGATTCAGGCTCACAAGTGGCGCGATTGAAGGCTGAGACGATGGCCGCGCTGGTCAAGAATATCGAAACCTTCCAGCGCAAGCGCGCGGCATTGGTGGCGGAAATGACGCGGCCGACTTTGCGCATCACGATCGCGCAGAAAAAGAAGATCATCGATATCTTCGACGCGCGGATCGAAAAGCGCGTGGCGCAAATTCTGGCGCTTCAAAAATCCTTTCCCATCTACCAGGAATCAGATCGCTACCAGGCGGTCGGCGGCGGTGATAACGGCCCCTATTTTGTTCAAAACGAGGCGTGGAGGCAGAACCGCCGCATGTCGCAGCAGACGGATTCGCAGCGCGAAAAAGTGATCGCGGGATTGAAAAAGAGCATCAGCCGGCTGGAGTCGCAGAAGAATCTGCTGAAGGGCAAGGCCGCCGCGTCGAAAATTCCGCTGCAGGTCCAGATGATCAATGATGAGATCGTGCGTATTGACGGATTGATCGCCGAGCGGCGCGCGCAGGTGGCGGAGATTTACGAGGGCACGAGTGGCGGTGGACGCAAAGTCAGCCAGCGCGAGGCCGGCGATCTCAACAAGACGCTGGACGAGGCGCAGGCCGCCCTGCAGCGCGATATCAATACGCTCTTCCTGCGCTACTCGCAGTTTCTGACGGCGGTTTCCGACCTGGATGCCGCGCGCACTGCGGCGGCATCCGGGAGATACTAGGTTAATCGACAATCAGCCATTTCCTCGCGGACGGAAACTCTTCCGGTGAAGAGGGAATTATTGACCATGGAGGACATGGAGAGCATGGAGGAACAGCCTCCGGAGTCTCTCTTTCTTCATGCGCTTCATGGTCGAAAAAGCAATTCCGAAGAATTTACCGTGAAGAGCATGAAGGGATATCCATTCCGGTTTTCCTTTCAGAACTCTCCATGTCCACCATGGTTAGCTTTGGACTGTCGATTCAGCCTAGAAATCAGGCCGGCGTCGGAGCGGGGAGGCCGCCCGGCGGGAGGTCGGGCTTCGGCGGCTTGATCGGCTCAGGCGAGGAATCGCCCATCGGCGTCGGCGGCAGCGGCGGCGGCTTGGGAATGTTGACCGGCGGGTTGCGCATGTGGCCGAGTTCGATGAGATCCTTCACCTGCGAGCCCTCGAGGGTTTCGAATTCGAGCAGGGCGTTGGCGATGAGCTCGACCTTGCCGCGGTGGGCCTCAAGCACCTCGCCGGCGTGGGCGTAGGCGTCATCAATGAGTTTCTTGACCTCGGCGTCAATCTGCTGGGCGGTGGCTTCGCTGTATTCGCGAGGGCGGCCCATGTCGCGGCCCATGAAAACATGTTCGTTTTCGTCCGTGAAACGAATCATACCGAGGCTGCTCATTCCCCATTCACAGACCATGCGGCGGGCGAGTTTTGTCGCCTGCATGATGTCGCCGGAAGCGCCGGTGGAGACATCGTTGGTGAACATTTCCTCGGCGATGCGGCCACCCATGGTGACGACCAGGTTGGCCAGGGCTTCCTTGCGGCCGGTCGAATATTTGTCGCCCTCGGGCAGCCACATGGTGACGCCGAGCGCCGGTCCGCGCGGGATGATCGTGACCTTGTGCAGCGGGTGTGTGTGATCGAGCACGACGTTGAGAAGGGCGTGGCCGGACTCGTGCCATGCAGTGCCGATTTTTTCCGATTCGCTCATGGCGAGGCTGCGGCGTTCGCGGCCCCAGCGAACCTTGTCGCGGGCTTCGTCGAGCTCGTGCGTGGTGATGGCCTTGAGCCCGCGGCGGGCGGAGCTGAGGGCGGCTTCGTTGATGACGTTGGCGAGCTCGGCGCCGGAGAAACCGGGAGTTCCCCGGGCGATCACGCTGAGATCCACGTCCTCGGCCATCTTCACTTTTTTCGCGTGGACGCGGAGGATTTCCTCGCGGCCCTTGACGTCGGGAAGATTCACGGTGACCTGGCGATCGAAGCGGCCCGGGCGCAGCAGCGCGGGGTCGAGCACGTCGGGGCGGTTCGTGGCGGCGATGATGATCACGCCGTCCTGCGCGTCGAATCCGTCCATCTCGACGAGGAGTTGATTCAACGTCTGCTCGCGTTCGTCGTGTCCGCCGCCGAGGCCGTGGCCGCGATGCCGGCCGACCGCGTCAATTTCGTCAATGAAGATGAGGCACGGCGCGGATTTGCGGCCCTGCTCGAACATGTCGCGCACACGGCTGGCGCCGACGCCGACGAACATTTCCACGAAATCGGAACCGCTGATCGAGAAGAACGGCACGTCCGCCTCGCCGGCGATGGCGCGGGCGAGCAGCGTCTTGCCGGTGCCGGGCGCGCCGACCATGAGGATGCCCTTGGGGATGCGGCCGCCGAGTTTTTGGAATTTTTTCGGGTCCTTGAGGAATTCGACGAGCTCCTGCACTTCGTCCTTCGCCTCCTCGACGCCGGCGACGTCCTTGAACGTGATCTTGTTTTTATCGCGGGCCATCATGCGCGCCTTGGACTTGCCGAAGTTCAGCGCGCCCTTGCCGGCCATCTTGATTTGCGAGCGGAAGAAGAAATAGAGGACGAGCAGGAAGAGCGCGATCGGGAGGATGGCGACGAGCGTCTGCGCGAAGAGATTGGACTGCGCCTTGATGTCGTAGGGCAGCTTGGCCTCCTTCAACAGCGCGAGGATGTCGGGGCCGTTGAAGGCCGTGAAGACGTCAACCTGGAAGGGAACCGGTGCATCGGCGCCTTTGCCGGCGGTGGCAGTGGCTGTGGCGGGGGCATCCGTCTTTTTATAAAAACCGGAAAGGTATTGGGTATTGCTGCCCTGCTCCACCATGAGCTTGAGCGGATATTGGGTGGTGGAGAGCACCTGGCCGGCCTTCACCAGCTCGACAAATTTCGGATAGGTGATCGTTTCGGACTGCAGCAGCGAGCCTCCGCGCATGACGAATGCGCCGGCGATGAGTGAGATCGCAATGGCGAGCAGGGCGACACCCCTCCAATTGAACTGGGGGTCGCCACCGTTCGGTGGGCGCTTGTTTTGTGAACCGCGTGGATCGTTATCGGACATGAGACTTCTGTTCTGGCAATCTTGTCCGTTAACATAGCCTGCTCACGAATGCAAACAAGGGAGCGGATTTCATCGGGTCAGGCGCGGGGATTGGTGGTGTCCATCCATGACGTGAGCCCGCGCACGCGGGAGGCCTCGCAGGCCATGCTGGAGGACCTCGCCGGGCTGGGTGTAAGGCGCGTTTCGCTTCTGGTGATCCCCGATCATCATCACAAGGGGCATTTCCTGAAAGACACTGTTTTTTGCGAATGGCTGCGGGAATGCGTCGCGGCAGGGCACGAGGCAGTGGTGCACGGGTATTATCATCAACGCGAGGCGGCCGGCGGCGAGGGCGCGTGGAGCCGGCTGGTCACGGAATCCTACACCGCGGGCGAGGGCGAATTTTATGACATGAACGATGAGGAGGCGTTTTTGCGGGTGACGCGGGCGCTGGGGGAATTTCGCGAGGCGGGACTGGCGCCGGTGGGATTCATCGCGCCGGCGTGGCTGCTCGGCGACGACGCGGCGCGCGCGGTGAAGCGGGCGGGATTTCAATATACGACACGCATCGGAGTCGTGGAGGATCTGGCGCGCGGCGGAAGTTTTGCGTCGCAAAGTCTTGTCTACAGCGTGCGTGCGGGATGGCGGCGCGCGATGAGCCTCGGCTGGAACAGCCTGCTGCTGCGCGCACTCGGCGACCGGCCGCTGGTGCGCGTGGGATTGCATCCGCCCGATTGGAAATTTCCCGCGATTCGCAAGCACGCATTGAAATGTATCGCCCGCGCTCTTGCCGGGCGGGAGGCGATCACCTATGAGGACTGGCTCGGGCGGCAACGCGCCCTCACCGATTCATGAGCGCCCGCGCCGACCTTCACGTCTATTCCAAACACAGCACGCGCGCCGCGGACTGGGCATTGCGGCGGCTGGACTTTCCCGCGAGCTACACCGATCCGAAGGCGCTCTACGACAAACTGCGCGGTTCGGGCATGCAGTTCGTCACGATCACCGACCAGGACACGCTTGGCGGCTGCATCGAGATCGGCGCGCTGCCGGGCGTGTTTTTGAGCGAGGAGGTGACGGCCGCATTTCCCGAGGACGGCTGCAAGGTTCACGTGCTCGTCTACGGCCTTACCGAGGCGCAGCACCGCGACATTCAGGAGCTGAAGGGCAACATCTATCAACTCCAGGCCTACCTTTCCGGCATGGGGCTGGCGCATGCGGTCGCGCATCCCTTCCACGCGCCCAATGAATCGCTCACGCCGCTGCATTTTCAAAAACTGGTGCTGCTTTTCCGGCACTTCGAGACGTTGAACGGCCGCTACGCCGCGTTGCTGAGCGAGGCCGCGCACTTCGCGCTCTCGAAACTCGCGCCGCGCGACATCGAGCGGTTCGTGGCCGCCACGGGCATGGAGCCGAAGCACGTCGAGCCGTGGAAAAAGGTCTTCATCGGCGGGTCGGACGATCACGGCGGCATCCAGCCCGCGCGTGCATGGACGTCCACGCCGACATGCTCGACGCCGCAGGAATTTCTCGAGCACGTGCGCGAGGGGCGCTGCGAGCCGGGCGGGAAGCCGGGCGACGCGCTCGTGATGGCGCACGGCACCTACAACGTCGCGTTTCAATTTGCGAAGGCGCGCTTCGCGCAGAAGAGCAACGAGCCGGGCATGGGGCTCGTGGAGAAAATTTTCTCGCGGTTCATGGAGGGCAAGGATCCGACCGTGTTCACGTTCGGCGAGAAGCTCGGCTTTCTCACGCAGGGCATTTTGAGCGGGAAGATTTTCGAGATGGTGAAGCCGGGCAGCGCTTCCTTGTGGAAGGAGCTCGCCGGGTATTTTTCGCAGCCGAGCGTGAAGACGGCGCTCGCGACGGTGACCTCCGGCGTGCCCGAGCCCGAGCGGCGCGCGTTCCTCATGGCGAACCTCATCGCCAACGAACTCGGGTTCCGCTTTTTCAACCAGTTCATCCAGCAGATCACGGCCGGAAAAATCATCGAGAGCATCCAGACGGTGAGCCCGCTCGTGCCGATCGTCGCGCTGCTGAGCCCTTACATTCACGCCTTCCGCATGCCGAACCGCGAGTGGCTGCGCGAGATGTGCCGCACGACCTGCGGGCAGGTGCCGGAGTCGCTCACGAATCACCGCCGCGCGTGGTTCACCGACACGCTCGAGGATGTGAACGGCGTGGCGACGACGATCCGCAGGATGACTTCCGCAGGCGTGGCGACGGGGCACGATCTCACGGTCGTCGTGTCGCGGTCGGAGATCAGCGACCAGGGAATCCCGTTGAAAAATTTTCCGCCGGTCGGCGAGTTCGAGCTACCGGAATACGAACTGCAGCGGCTGAGTTTTCCGCCGATTCTGGCGATCATTGACTGGATCGCGCGAGAGAACTTCGGCGAGATCATCATCAGTACGCCGGGGCCGGTCGGGCTGGTGGCGCTGGCTGCGGCGAAGGTGCTCGGGTTGCGCACCGCGGGGATTTATCACACCGATTTTCCGCAATACGTGCGCATTCTCACGGACGACGCGTTCATGGAAACGCTCACGTGGAATTACATGCACTGGTTCTACAGCCAGCTCGATGTGCTGTGGGTGAATTCCGAGGACTATCGCAAGAGCTGGGCGGGCCGTGGCATCCCGGCGCAGAAGCTGCGCATCCTGCCGCGCGGGCTGGACATTGATCTTTTCCGCCCCTCGCGCCGCGATCCGGAGTTCTGGCGCTCGCGCGGCCTGCGCGACGGCGAGCTGGCGATGCTTTACGTCGGCCGCATATCGAAGGAAAAAAATCTCGATGTGATCGTCGCGACGACGCGCAAACTCGCGGAATGGAAACTGCCGGTGCGTCCGATCTTCGTGGGCGATGGACCGTATCTCGGCGAGATGAAGCAGCTCCTGCCCGATGCGATCTTCACCGGCTACCTGCGCGGCGAGGACCTTGCGAACGGCTATGCGTCCGCGGATTTCTTCGCCTTCCCGAGCACGACCGACACGTTTGGCAACGTCGTGCTCGAGGCGCACGCCAGCGCGCTGCCGGTGGTCGTGAGCGACCAGGGCGGGCCGCGCGATTTGATTGACGATGGCGCGGACGGCTATGTGACGAAGGCGAACGACGTCGAGGAATTCGCCGATCGCATCCGCCGGCTGTGCGAGGATTCCGCGACGCGTTTGAAAATGGGCGCCGCCGGTCGGAAGAAAGTCGAGTCGCGCGACTGGCAGGAAGCCTTCGAAAAATTCTGGGCTGCGTCGCCGCAGTGATCAGCGCTCCAGTTGCAGGCGGCGGATCCAGGTGTCGTAGGATTCGCGGGCATTCAGCGCGCGCAGGATGCCTTTTCGGTCGAGAACCCAGACGGTCGGAATCGCATTGATGCCGAACGGCCGTGCGACGGCATTTTCCCAGCCCTTGCCGTCGAAATTAATCGGCCACGGAATGCTGAATTGCTGAATCGCCTGGTCGAGCGGCTTGCGGCTCTCGTCGAGGCTCACGAGGATGATGCGCAGTCCCTGCGGGGGAATGTCTGAAATGGCGTCGCGGAATTGCTGCATCCAGAGCAGGCTTGGCGGGGACTCGGCGGCCCAGAAAAGCAGCACCACCACGTTGCCGCGCAGCGCGGCGAGGTCCACGGTGCCGCCCTGGATCGTGGAAAACTTCGCGTTGACCAGTTTGCCGAGCGCATTGAGGCGGCGCATGTCGTCGGCGATGCGGGCGTTCAACGCGGGTTCCTTCGAGAGCATTTGCGCGGTGGTGAGCAGCTCGCGCATCGTGCGCGGGTCCTCGTCGCATTGGGTGGCGGCTTCGACGAGCAGACGCGGGGCGCGTTTGTCCTCGGGGTAGCGGATGGCGAAATTCCGTGCGGCGATGACTATGGCCTCGCGGATTTCGTCGGGCCGTCCCTCGGCGGTCTGCATCTGCAGCGAGATGCGCCGGAAGGCGACGTCGGGCTGGCGGGCGCGCGGCACATCCGGCGATTTCTCGAGGGCCATGAGTTCGAGCAGGGCGGACTTCACCTCGGCCGGCTTGTTTTCCATCGCGCCGAGCGTGGCGCGAATGCTGATGAGGCGGAGTTTTGCGTCGAGCACGCGCGGGTCCTTCGGGTGGTCCTCGATGAATGCGAGCAGGGCGGCGCGGTGCTTCGCAAAATGTCCGCGTGCGAGCCGGAGTGCGTCGTCGCGGCTGGCGGGAAGCGCCCCGGGGCCGGCGTCGAGCTTGACGATCACGGCCCAGTCGCCGTCGGCGTCGGCGCGCGCGGGCAGCGCTTCGAGGACAAAAAGTCCGGCCAGCACCAGCAGCGTGCGCGCGCAGCGCCCGTTCATTTTGGCGCGATGGTGGTGTAGATGGCGCGGTGGTCGCTCGCGTCGTTCCACGAGCGAGAGCTGTCGATGCCGCTGTTCTTCGTATCCACGTCGGCACGCAGAGCGGGACTGGTCATCAAATAATCAATGCGGGAATACTCGTCGGCCACGATGAAGAAATGCGTCCAGCGCTCGCCGCGGTCGTCCTCGACACGGATGTCGGTGAGGCGCGTGGGCGAGCGGAGGGTACCCTGGATTTCCTTGATCGGATATTCGTTCTTGGTCGTGTTGAGGTCGCCGAAGAGCAGGATTTTTGCGGTGGGGTCCTTCGCGAGGATGTCGCCCACATGCTTGCGGACGAACCACGCCTCCTTCGCGCGCAATGCCTCCTGATCCACATCGGGAGTGACCCGGCGCGACTTGAGATGCAGGCCGATGAGGCGGAGCTGGTAGCCTTTTTGCGGCTCGACGGTGACATCGAGAATGCCGCGCTGGATGGCTTGCGGCTGGCCATTGAGGTCGAACGGGACCTTGTCCGCCGAGTTGTGCGCGACGATTGGAAATTTGCTGAGCAGAGCGACATGGCGGTCGGGGTCAATGCCCTCGTGCCATTCGACGTAGGGATAATCGAGGCCCCTTGCCTTCAAGTGCTCCTGCAGGTCCTTGAGGTCGTCGCGCGATCCCATTTCGCACACGCCGAGGATGTCCGGCTTGTGCGAGGCGATGATGGCGGTGACGGCGTTCTTTTCCGAGTCGGGCTTCGGTGCGGACGGCACATGCTTGTTGCCGATGTAGCGGTCGGTTGTGAGCCAGTTCTCGACGTTGTAGGACATCACGACGAACGGCCCGGCGAGCGCCAGTCGCGGGGAGACGAGCCACGCGAGCGCGACAATGAACGCGAAAAAACCGGCGCGGCGAGACATCGTGCGTGGAGGAGAGCGCCGTCGGCTCAGGCCGGCTTCGTGGGGTTTTTATCGGACTTCTTGTCCGCCAGCTCCTCGCCACTCTTGTGAATCTCGTCCTCGAACTCCTGTTTGGCCTTGCGAAATTCATTCATGCTCTGGCCGAGGCCGCGGGCGAGCTCCGGAAGGCGCTTGGCTCCGAAGAGCACGAGAATGATCAACAGAATCAGGACCCATTCCGAGGGGCCTGGCATTCCGAAGGCGAAGAGCGGGGTCATTACAGGAAAACGCTACCCCTCTGTAGCACCGGTAGCAAATGAAATCACGGTTGCGTGTCGAGAGCGGAGACGAGTTTTGGCGTCGGCAGGCCCCATGTCTTCCAATGGGTGCGGTAGTCTGCCGCCGGGAGCAATACGTAGTGCGGATGGGCGTCGGCGCGGAGCCATGTGATGAGGTTGAGGATCGCGGGCTGGGGCATTGTGGTGCAGCCGGACGTGTGCTTGTTTTCGCCGCGCTGGATGTGGAAGAAAATCGCGCTGCCGGCGCCGGGGACGGGCGAGTCCTCGTTGTGGCGGATTTCGATTTTCCACGCGTGGGCGAAGTCGTCCTGGCGCATTTGCTCCTTCGCGAACCACGGCGGGGGATTTTTCGGATCGACGACGACATGCTCGTTGTAATGCGGGAGCGCGGGGTTGGAGATCCAGGCGTCGGCGGGGCCGACCGTGTAGAACGGATAGTCGGCGCCGCCGGGGAGTTTCGTGGAATACGTGTAGACCTTGCCGAGCGAGAAGAGGCCGGCGGGGGCGCGCTTGTCGCCTTCTTTTTTGTGGAGGCCAGGCTGCTCCTGCCCGGCGAGGCCGATGCCCCACGCGAGGCCGTCCTTGCCAAAGAGCACGCGCTGCGGCTGCGAGACGGCCTTCCATTTTTTGCCGTCGCGCTCGAAGCACTGGATCGTGCCGACGCCGGTGTCCCACGTCGCCGCGATGCCGACGATGAGCTGGCGGCAGTCGGCGGGGAGAGGGGCGGCGGGGGCAAGTCGCGAAAGGGCGCAGAAGGCGCAGAGGAAAACAGCCGCGGGACGCATCGAACGGAAGGTGCTCCGATGCCCGCCACGGTTCAATGCCCTTGATGGGAAATCTCACCCCGGCGTCGCGGGTGCCGGTTGTCGCGAAGGCCTCAAAAATAAGTTGTATTTAACCAATAAGTTAATTACGAGTTGAATTCATCCCATGGAAGACACCTTGAGCCTGACATTTGCGGCGCTGGCGGACCCGACGAGACGGGCGATGCTGGCGCGGTTGGTCCAGGGGGCGGCGAGCATTTCGGACCTCGGCCGGCCGTTTCTGAAAAAGATGAGCCTGCCGGCGATCACCAAGCACGTGAAGGTGCTGGAGAAGGCCGGTCTCGTCACGAAGACCCGCGATGCGCAATGGCGTCCCTGCACGCTCAATCCCGAGGCGCTCCGCAACGTGGACGATTGGATGGAGCAGTATCGCGTGCTGTGGGAGGAGCAACTCGACCGCCTCGACGAATATTTGAAAACCGTCATTTCCAAACAAAAACAGACCCTCAAAGGCAAAAAACGATGACCACCACCGCCAAGTCGAATGAATTGAAAATCACCCGCGTTTACGAAGCCCCCGTGCGGCTGGTCTGGGAGGCATGGACCGACCCGGAGCAGGTGGCGCAGTGGTGGGGGCCACGGGGTTTCACCCTCACGACGCACAGCAAGGACCTGCGGCCCGGCGGGCATTGGGCCTATACGATGCACGGGCCCGATGGAACGGACTACGAGAACAAGACGCTCTACCACGAGGTCGAGGAGTGCGCGAAGCTGGTCTACGACCACGGCGGCAACGACGACCGGCCGCCGCTTTTCCGGGTCACGGTGCTTTTCCGCGAAGCGGAGGGGAAGACTACGATGGACATGACCATGGCCGTGGCCACGCCGGAAGCCGCGGAAGAAATCAAGAAGCGCATCAGGCAGTTTGGCGGCAATACGACCTGGGATCGGCTCGCGGAGCACCTGGAGACGAAAAGCTCCGGCAGCGAGAAGTTCGTGATCAATCGCACGTTCGAGGCCCCGCGAGAGGTCGTGTTCGCCATGTGGACGGACCCATTGCACGTCGCGAAGTGGATGCCGCCGCAGGGCTTCACCATGGAATTTCTGAATGCGGACATCCGCCCCGGCGGGCGCTCGTTTTACCGGATGACGAACGGGCAGATCAGCATGCATGGCGGCGCGGAGTATCTGGAAATCCGGCCGCCCGAGCGGCTCGTCTACACCCAGCAATTCCGCGACGAGCACGGAGCCACGGTGCGACATCCCATGGCGCCCACGTGGCCGGAGACGATGCTGACGACGGTGGAGTTCGCCGAGGAGGGACCCGAGGCGACGCGGATCACGTTGACGTGGGAACCCTACGGCGCGGCCACGGACGAAGAAATCGCGACTTTTGCAAAGGCGCGCGACGGCATGACCGGGGGCTGGACAGGTTCCTTCGACAAGCTGGAGGAATTTCTCGACTCCGGGAATCGTCAGTGATCGCAAGCATCGTCGCCCGTTCTTAAAAGGCGCTGAGCGCAGAGTCGCTCTCAAGTCAGGAAACGACCCCCGGCTCGCGGGCGTGGCGCGCCCGGAGCCGAGTGCCGTTTTGGGGGGAAAATCAGAGCTGCTGCAGCGTCACTTCGCTGAACGAGAAGCCCAGGGTTTTCTCGAGGTTGCCGAGGGCCGTGTTGATGACGGTGAAGATCTTCGCGCGGTCGGCGGCGGTGCTCAGGTCGAGCGTGTGCGAGGTGGTGAGCCCTGCGGCGGCGAGGGCGGCGTCGAAGGCGGCGTTGGCCTGCGCGGCGGTGAGGTAGTCGTATTT
>JBOHXO010000410.1:0-2567 GCA_050737475.1 Chthoniobacterales bacterium | reverse complement strand
CTATCACGGCGAAGTCGTCGGCTACGACGCGACCACGCTCCAGTGGCTCCCCTCGAAGACATTTATCACCTCTCCGAATACCGGCACGAAAGCAGGTATCTGGGGCGGCGGCGCCGGTCCGGCCGTGGACAGCGACGGCAACATGTATTTCGCAACAGGCAATGGCCCGGTGAGCCACGGCACTTCGGACTGGGGCATGTCCATGCTCAAGCTGCCCGGCACCGGAGCGTTCAACGTCACCGAGGCGAACACGCTCAATTGGTTCACGCCGAACAACTGGGATAACTTGAACTTCGGCGACGCCGACCTCGGCTCCTCCGGCCTGCTCCTGCTGCCCGACCAGCCCGGCCCGCACCCGCACCTCCTCGCCGGCGGCGGCAAGGGCGGCCAGCTCTATTTGATTGATCGCGACTCGATGGGCGGCCTCCATACGCCGAACAACTCGGTGCAGGAAATCACCGACACGAAGAGCCTCTTCGTCACGCCCGCCTATTGGAACAACAACATTTATTACGCCCCGGCTGGCTCGCCCATGATCCAGCGCGCCGTGAGCTACAATTCCGCCGACGGCTCGTATCTCTCGAAGGATGGCGACGCCGCGACGCACAAATCCACATTCGTTTACAACGGCGGCCACGGCTCGCACGCGTTCATCTCGGCCAACGGCAACACCAACGGCATCGTGTGGACCCTCGACCTCGGCACGCCCATCAAGCTGCACGCTTACAACGCCCTCAACGTCGCCGGCAACCCGATCGCGACCGTCCAGGTCACGGGTTACTCCGGCCGCAAGTTCTGCAGCCCGATTGCCGTCAACGGCAGAGTTTACTTCACCGCCGATGTGAATGCGACCAATCAAAGCCGTCTCTTCTCCGTCGGCTTGCCGCCACCGGCCGCAGGCACGCCCACCGCGCCGTCGAACATCGCCGCGCTCGCCGTCACCTCCGGCAAAGTCCGCGTGACATGGGCCGATAATTCGAACAACGAAACCGGCTTCAAGATCAAGCGCTCCGCCACTGCGGGCGGCCCCTTCACCGCGCTCACGCCGAACGCCAACGAAGTTTTCTATGACGACTCCACCGGCCTGAGCCCGGCCACCACTTATTATTATCAAGTCGTCGCCACGAACGCGAACGGCGACTCGAACCCGACCTCCACCGTCGCGGTTACCACATTCCCGCTCTTCAATGCCGCCGGCCTCGTTTCCTACTGGAACTTCGACGAAGGCACCGCCGGCACTGCGGCCGATATCACCGGCAGCGGCCGCAACGGCACGCTCAACGGCGAAATCTCCTGGGATGCCGGCTACAACAACTCCGCCGTGAGTCTCCATGGCACCGGCAGCGCTCCCTCGAATGTTGCCGTCCCGAATTCCGCCGCGTTGCAATTCAATGCGACCGACAGCTTCACGCTCTCCGCATGGGCCTTCCGCGGCGCGGCGCACAACGCCTACGAGGCGGTCGTCGAGAAATCGCGCGACGTGGGTAATTTCTACGGCATCTACGTCAACCCCGCCGGCCAGTGGTGCTTCCGCGGCCCGGGCAGCGATGTCGTCGGCACCAACGCGCTCATCAGCACATGGACGCACCTCACCGCCGTGCAGGACGGCGCCAGCAACACGCGCAAACTTTACGTCAACGGCGTCCTCGCCGGCTCCGGCACCGCACAGGCGGGAAATGGCACCGGTGTATTCTGGGTTGGCCAGAGCCCTGGTGTTGGCCAGTCCATCGAATCGTTCGCGGGCGAGGTGGACGAAGTTCGCCTCTACAACCGCGCGCTTTCCGCGGCGGAAATTCCGAGCCTCCTCGGCCCTCCCATCCTGCAGGCGGTCTCGCTGCAGACGCAGGGCACGGACAGTCAGCAAATCGTCCTCGCGCCGCTCTCCACGAAGGTGATCGAGTCGCGCCGCGGCGCCACGCAAGGCTCCTACACGCTCGTCCTGAGCTTCTCCGCGCCCGTCTCGGGCATTTCCGCGAGCCTCAAAAAACAGTCCGACGGCACCGCCGGCACGGGCACCGTGGGCACGATCACGTATGACTCCACCGGTCGCGTGGTCACCGTTCCGCTCACCGGCGTCGCCAATGCACAATCGCTCAATCTCCACCTCGCCGGCATCACGCCCGGCGCCGGCATTGCCGACGTTCCGTTCAACGTCCTTTGGGGCGACGTGAACGGCGACAACGTCGTGGACTCGCACGACCTCAACATCGTGCAGGGCAAGCGCGGTTCGCCGCTCAGCCCCGTTACGGCGCGTTACGACATCAACTGCGACGGCCAGATCAACGCCGCCGACGAAGTCATCGTCGCATCCATCAGCGGTGCAAACATCGGCACGCAGACCGCGACGAACATCGCACTCTTCCGCCCGGCCACCGCGACCTCCACCATCAACGGCAACGGCCCGAACAAGTCCTTCGACGGCGACAGCCTCATCTCGCGCTGGGAAAGTGCGACCACCGATCCGCAGACGCTCGCGGTCAATCTCGGCTCGCTCTCGACGATCCAGTCCTTCGCCGTGAGTTGGGAACACGCTTCCGGCAAGACCTACACGATCGAAGTGAGCCCCG
>JBOHXO010000409.1:0-3696 GCA_050737475.1 Chthoniobacterales bacterium | reverse complement strand
TCCATGCACCGAGAACGACGTGCGTGAGCCGGTCCACGGTCGAGGGGTTGAAGACCATTGCCCAGAAATCGGTCACTACCGCGCGCACCGTGCCGAGGTCGGCTGTGGCGACGACATGGTCGGCCGGGAGGATTTGCGGAGTGCCGCCGGTCTTTGTCTCGAGGTGGTAGCCGGCGGGCGTCTGCATCCACGAGTTTGCGACGACGATCCACACCGCGCTGAAGTGGGCGCCGAGCGCGACCATGCACGTCGAGAAGAAATGGAGTTTCGGTCCGACCTTGTTCCAGCCGAAGAGCAGGACGGCGAGGAATCCCGATTCGAGGAAGAACGCGAAGATGCCTTCCGCGGCCAGCGCGCTGCCGAAGATGTCGCCGACGAAGCGCGAATACGTCGCCCAGTTCGTGCCGAACTCGAATTCCATCACGATGCCCGTCGCGACGCCGATCGCGAAGGTGAGGGCGAAGACACGCGTCCAGAACCGCGCCATGTTGTGAAAAAGAATGTTGCCGGTCCTGAGCCAGAGCGCCTCCATCATCACAAGCGCCATGCCGAGGCCAATGCTCAGCGGCGGATAAATGTAATGAAACATTATCGTGAAGGCGAACTGCACCCGGGCGAGGATTTCCGCGGTCACGTGGTGCATTGCAACATCGGGAGCTTTTCTTGTCCATCGGTTATCAAAATGGCCGGCGATTTGTGATCGTGGAAGGTAGGGGAACCCGCGCCGCGGGTTCCCGAAGCCACGGCATCCCGCGGCCCCGGGATGCCCTACCCTCGATCTTCTAGAGCCGGCGGCGCAGGCGCTGGTTCAGCGCGAAGACGCCGATGAAAAGCGGCGGGGCGGCGAGCCAGGCCCAATACGAGGAGGCTGGCGCCGAGGGGGGCTGGACGGCGACTTTGCTTTCGAGCGGTGCGCCCTCGTCGCCGATTTTGACAATGATGTCGTGCTCGCCGCTGGCGGGGAGGGCGACGTTTGCGGCGTAGAGGAGTTTGTTTTGCGCGTTTTCGTGCGTCGCGGCGACTGTGCCGGCGATTGTTTTCATCGAACAGCAGGGCGGGACCCATGCCTCGGATTTGGGGTTCGCCGCGGCCTGGACATTGATCGTGACGGATTGATCGAGCACGGGGTCGCCGGTTTTGGCGTCCTGGATCATGACGCTGAGGTCCGCCGGACCCGCGCGCAGCGGGGATGGGGAGCCGAAGAGCGTGACGCGGTAGGGGCCGGAGTTTTGCTGTGAGAGCACGGCGCCACCGTCTCCTCGCGCAGCCATGGTTGCGGCGAGGAGAATGGGAAATGCGAAATGGGAAATGCGAAATGAAAACTTCATGGCGTGAGGGTTCCTCGCATTTGCATGGGTTGGAAAATAACCCATGCGCCGAAGGCGTAAAGCGCGGCGCTTGTGAGCAGCCATGGGAAGACGGCTCGAAAAGGTCGTGACGTGCGTTTTTTTGCGATGCGCCAGAGCGCGTAGAGCGTGAGCAGGAAGCCGGCGTCGAGGAGGAGGAACTCGATGTTCAACAGGCCGGGCCATGTCCATGAGGCGACGGCCCAGTCCGGGTCGAGGCCGAGCAGGCGCTGGAAGACGGGGATCGGCGTGTGCGAGGCGGTGAAGAAGTGGAAGACGAAATGCGCGAGCCACATGCCGAAGCCGAGCGGTGCGAATGCGATGGCGTAGGCGGAGAGTGTGCGGCGAAGCGGGTCGGAATTTTTTTCGACCGCGCGGGTGAGGGCGGCTGCCGGAAATGTGAGGAGGAACGGGAGGAGGATGAGGAAGATGGCGAGAAATGCGGTGGTGAATGCGAGATGCGAGAGGCTGAGCGCGGGGGCGAGGGCCTGGATCGGGACGACCATGCCGGCGGCGTTTGCGAAGGCTCCGAAGGTGAGGACGAGGACGAGCGCGGCGAGGTCGGTGCGATTTTGCCAGCGGCCCACGGAGGAGCGTGTTTCCTGCTTCCAGAGGTCGGCGCCGGGAAGCGCGGGCTGGAGGGCGACGTTGTCGTGCGGGCAGGCGCTGACGCAATCGAGGCAGAATGTGCAGTCCATGTTGCCGGATTTTTTTGGCTGGAAGAGCTGGAGCTCGCAGCCGCGCTGCGTGGCATTGCCCTTGATGCAGTCGAAGGTTTTGCAGGTGCGGCAGACGTCGGGTTCGCGCACGCGGATTTCGCCGGGCGAGGCGAGCGATTGCACGAAATGAAACTGGCCGATGGGACAGACGTATTTGCAGAAACTCGCACCCTTGAAAAAAGCGTCAATCAACGCGGCGGCGGCGAAGTAGCCGACGATGATGGCGGCGGTGATCCAGGGATTGTCCCACAGCGAGAAGCCTTCGTAGGCCCAGAGGTAGAGGGTGATGAGCGCGACGGGCAGCCACTTGTTGCGCAATGGCTTTGGCCATTGCCAATGGGGAATGCGAAATGGGGAATGCGAAATGATTTTTCGGGCTCCGTCGCGGACGAGCATGAAGGGGCAGGACATGCAGAAAAGGTTCCCGACGAAGAGCAGCGAGAGGACGGTGAGGCCGCGCCAATGCGTCCACGGGAGGACGCCGGCGGCGTTCATGGCGCTGACCTGCGGGCCTGTGAAGCCGTCGTAGATGATGAGGATGGCGAGTGCGAGGAGGAGGAATTGGAGCGGGCGTCTGACGGCCGTAATGCGGAATGCGAAATGGGGAATGCGGAATTTTTTGAATCTGGAAAACAGGAAAGCAGGAAAGGGAGAAACGGGGGGAGTGGATGGAACGGGTTTTTTGGGGGAGAGAAATGTGATGGCGACGACGGCGCAGGGGATGAGGAAGGCGACGGAGCCGGGGACCCACATGATGGCGCCGGCGGCGGACTGGTCGTTCAACGCGGTGAAGTCGCCGAGGCGCGGCGCTGCGGCGTAGGTGGGGTAGATGACCTGGTCGTAGAACGAGAAGAACGCGGCGAGCGCGGTGTTTTGAAAATCGGCGATGAGGAGGTAGGGGATGACGGTCCAGCGCGGCCAGCGGTTGTGGGTGGGCCAGGGATTGATGACGTGCCACCAAAACAGGATTGCGGTCGTGAGGAAGAAAGCGTGTTCGACGCGGTGCCAGCCGGTCGAGCGGAGGGCGAGTTCGTAGGCGGGCGGGGTGTGCCAGAGGAGGTTCGAGAGGCAGAAGGCGACGAGCGCGAAGAGGGGATTGATGAGGAAGCGGCCGAACGCCTTGAGCGGCGGCCATGTGAGGAAGGGGCCGAGTCCGTCGGCGACGAAGCGGCGCGGGAGACCGAGCAGGATGGGAAGGAAGGGAGCGCCGAGCAGGAGCAGCGGCGGCACGACCATCGTGAGCAGGAGATGCTGCACCATGTGGACGGCGAGCAGGAGATTCGCGAAGGCGTCGAGCGGGGAGAAGAGCGCGACGGCGAGCGTGAGCAGGCCGCCGAGGAAGCAGAGGAGCCGCGCGACGGGGAATCGGCGCGGGGCGCGGGGCTGAAGTTTCCACCAGCCGCGGACGTAGAGAATTCCGAGCGCGACGAGCGCGGCGAGGGTGACGGGCTCGAAACGCCACGAGGCAAATGCGGCCCCGGCGAGCGAGTTCACCGGGCTTTAACGACGATCCCGCGATTGCGGGATGGGCGTCGTGCCGGGGTTAACCCTGGTTGCCATCGTGGCTGGCGGCGGCTTCCTGTCCCTCGGGAACGGTTTTCGGCGGCGGCGGAAGTGGGAGGGTGCTGTCG
>JBOHXO010000408.1:0-2268 GCA_050737475.1 Chthoniobacterales bacterium | reverse complement strand
GTTCTGGAGCACGACGCCCTCGGCGACCCATCGCGTGGTTTGCGCGCGCTGCACGGTGTGCAATACGTCCACGGCCTTCGCGTTGGAGTAGTCCGAGGCGATTACAAGCGGACTCCCCGATGGCAGGGCCAGCATCATCGTCCAGTCGAAGCGAATGGCGGGCGAGACGATCAAAATGAAATCCCAGTCGGCGAGCAGAGCGGGCAATTCCATCGCGATCGGCCGGCGGCTGAGCAGATCGTCGAGATCCTGTGTGGTCTTGTCGCCGAAGCCGATCACCGCAAGCTCGCGGATCGCGGTGTAGCCGATGCAGTTCAAGAGCGGCTCGTCCGTGGTGAGCCATTTGCCCAGGCCGTCGCCGTTTTTCACGCCAAGCATGGAGGCAATGCGCGGTGGCTTGCGGTGGAGGTCAATGACAAGTGTGCGGCGGTCGGCCTGGGCGAGCAGGATGGCGAGGCCGGCGACGAGGCGGGAGGCGTCGCCGTTGCGGTGCGAGGGCGTGAAGCCGATGATCTTGCGCTGGTTGCCGTCCATTGCGGTGCGCAGGAAGTGGCTGCGCAGGTAGCCCATTCCAATCGGCGAGCGCGGGCGATCGAAGATGCTGTCCTTTTTTTCGACGGGGTCGAGTGGCGGAAGCAGCGCGAGGCATCGTTGGTTGGTTTTCTGTGCGACGGCTTCGGGTGTGTGCAGCCGGTTGTCGAGCATGGTGCGCAGGGCCGCGGTGCCGAAACTGAGCATGCAGCCGAGGACGAGGCCGATCGCAAGGTTGAGCGCAAGTTTTGGCTGCGCGGGTTTGTCTCTCGGAGTGCCGTGGTCAATGACGACGACGACATTGCCCGCGTTGTTGGCAGGGCCGGAGGATTCCTTGATCATCTGCCGCATGGCTGCGGGCTCGCCGTAGCTCTGCACGAGGCGCGCGGCGGCATCGTTGAGCGATTGGATATGCGCCTGCGTTTTGTCGAGTTCGGATTGCAGGTTGTGCTGGCGGGTGGTGAGGATTTCGAACTCGGACTTCATCGCGCCGGCGAGCGAGTGCGCGTGGCTGGCGATCTGCGTTTTGAGTCCGTCGAGCTCGGACTTCTTGCCGGCGAGGCGGGGTCCGATCGTGTTCGTCGCCGCGATGCTTTCATACTCGGATGTAACGAGGATGAGCTGTGTCTTGAGGTTGTTCAGCGTCGTGTCGGTGGAGAATGCCGTGAAGGATTCCAACGGCAGGCCTTGCCTGGTGTAGACGGCGAGCTCCGCATTTTGCTGGTCGAGCGTGATGCGTTTTTCCGAGACGGCGACGATCTGCGAAAGGATGGAGTCGGCCTTGGTCCGGTCCAGGTTCCGGTCGAACGAGATCTGCTTCAGCCGGCCGCCGATCTGGTTGTAGAGCTTGAGTTCATCGAGGATGGCGTTCACCACGTCCGCCGCGAACTGCGGGGATTGCGACGTGGCCGTCACGACGCCGATGCGGCTGTCCTTGGTCGCGGTAACCTCGATGTTCGCAACGGGCTCGGCACTTTTGTATTTGCGCGGGATGTCAATTCCCTCGAACGCGAGGCGGTCCTTGCGGATTCCGAGTTGCTCCGCCACGGCCACGGACATGTCGCGGCTTGCGATGCTGAGGATGAGCGTCTGGACGAGCTGGCGTTGCGTCTCGTTGTCGAGCGTGCCGCTGCCCTGCTTGCTGAAAGGCAGCTCGTCCACGACGAACTTGCCATTCGCTTCGTAGGCGGTCGGCGTGGTTTTTTGCAGCACGAGGCCGATCGCGATGCCCACCAGCAGGCCGCCGATCAGCAGGAAGATATTGCCGACGACGAAGCGCACGGCCTGGAGAATGCCGAGAGCCTCGACCGTGACGGCCCCCGGTTGCTCGATCTCCCAATTGCCAGGCGCGGACATCGTTTAGAGAAAATTCCTCGGGACGGTGATGACGTCGCCGGGTTCGAGCAACAGGTTTTGCGCGAAGTCCTGGCCGAGCATCATGCTGCGCAGGTCGAGTTCGTAGACCGTGATGACGCCGGCATTCTGGCGGACGAGCTTCACGCGGCGTTTGTTTGCGAGCGGGGTGAAACCGTTGGCCGAGGCGAGGCCGTCCATCACGCGCATTGGGCCTCCGCCCATCGTGGTGTGGATCTGGTGGAAGACTTCGCCGAGCACCGTGATTTCGTCAGGCCGGAATTCGACAATTTCGATTTTCCCGACGCCGGAAAAGTTCCGTCGCAGTAATTTCTCGAAGGCTTCCTTCGCCATCCCGCGCACGTATTGCGGGCCGTTTTGGGT
>JBOHXO010000407.1:0-2919 GCA_050737475.1 Chthoniobacterales bacterium | reverse complement strand
GTGTGAGAAGACCTTGAACAAATCCGTGGAGATGCCGACGGGCACGCTGTGCGCATGCACGTCGGCGGCACGCACGAAAAATTCGCCGGCGCGATCCATTTCGCCTTCGAGTTCGTAGAGTGCGCCCAGGAGCAGCAGGCTTTGCAGGTCGTTTCCCTCGCCGGTGAGCGTCTTCAACGCGGTCTTCGCTTCGTCGCGGCGGCCTTGCGAGAGGCAGTATTTCGCGTAGGCGCGCAGCAAGCCGGGGGGGATTTCCGATGGGTGGGCGTAGGCGGCCTGGGCGAAACGCACGTGGCGGCTGAGCGAATGATTCACCGCATAGCGGAGCTGCGTGGGCTTTACGGGCTTGGTGAGAAAGTCGGTGATGCCTGCGCCGATGGCTGCGACCGCGGTCTGGTGATCGGCAAAGGCGCTGGCCAGCACAATGGGCGCCGTGTAGCCGCGGGCGCGCAATTCACGGGCCGCCTGCAGGCCGTCCATCGCGGGCATTCGCAGGTCCAGCACGATGCAATCCGGCGAAATTTTTGCGGCGCATTCCACGGCCTCCGCGCCATCGGATGCCATCTCCACCTCAAAGCCGGCCGAGCGGAGCGCGACGGAAAAACCGAGGCGGATCGTTTGCTCATCGTCCACGATGAGGATGGGATTGGTGGTGAGGGAAGTCATGCGGCGGCGGGGAGTTCGCAGTAAAATCTTGTGGCGACATTGGGCACGCTTTCCACGCCGATGCGGCCGTCGTGGGCATGGATGATCTCGCGTGCGATCGAGAGGCCGAGGCCCACGCCTTCCGTGCGGTGGCCAGGCGTGCGGAAGAATTTATCGAAAATTTTCGCGTGAAACTGGCCGGGGATGCCGGGGCCTTCGTCAATGACCGAGAGCCGCACGAACTCGCCGGCGCCAATGCTGTCCGCGGTGAGGCGCACGGTGGAATTTTCCGGGGCGAACTTGATGGCGTTCGACGTGAAATTTCCGATGACGTGCATCATGCGTGCGCGATCGGCGAGCACGGGCGGCAGTTTGTCGTCGGCGTGCACGTCGAGTGAGATGTTGCGGTTTGCGGCGTGGATCTGGAAGGCGGCGCGCGTCTCGTCGAGGAGCTCGCGTGCCGGCACGGGCTGGAGGTCGAGGTGGGTGCTGCCGGCTTCCATGCGGGAAAGATCGAGCAGGTTGTTGAGCGTGGCGAGCAGGCGTTCGCAATCGTCGCACGCGGCCTGCACCATCTCCTGCTGCATGCCGGTGAGGTCGCCGCCGCTTTTTTCGAGAAGCAGATGAAGGATCATGCGGATGCCGGTGAGCGGCGTCTTGATCTCGTGGCTGATCGTGGAGATCAGGCTGGTCTTCATGTCGTCGAGCCAGCGGAAGCGGGTCACATCAATCAGGATCACCGCAGCGCCCGCCGTCTCTCCCTCGGGCGAAAAAATGCGCAGGATACGCGGCAGGTAATGCACCTCGCGCTCGCCCGCGCGGAAGTGGAGCGCATCCTGCGGCCCCTCGGGCAGATAGTCCACGCCCCTGGCGCGCACCGTTTCGAGATGCTTGCGGATTGGCTCCGGAAGTTCGCCGGCGCTTTCGATGCTCTTGAGGAATTTCTCGGCGGCTTCGTTCGTCACCCAGATCGAGTAATCCGCATCGAGCAGCATGACCGGGTAGGGGAATGCGGCGATGGCTTCGCGCAGCGAACGGTTCAGGCGGAGGATGGTCTCGTCGGTATTGCGGCGGTAGGTGCGCAACTCGCCTGCCATCGCATTGAAGGTCTTTGCGAGCTCGCCGAGTTCGTCATTCGAATGGACCCGGGTGTTTTGCTCGAAGCTCTGGGTCCGCACGGCGTCAATCGAGCGCGTGAGATCCTCGATCGGCGTCACGAGCGACTTGCCGAGCATGTAGTAGGTGTAGATGAAGACGCCCACCGCGGCGATCATCGAGCCTATGAGGAACGTCACCGTGTCGGAGGCCACCGTGCGCGCATGCTCCTGCGCCTTCATCATCTCGTCCTCGTTGTAGGCGAGAATCCGCTCGGTCGTCTCGCTGAGTGTGAGGTTTTTTTGCGGCAACGAGGCACGAATTTCCTGGTAGCGGCCGTCCGCATCCGGCGGCAGATCGTAAATGCCGTGCAGCGTGGCAAGGTAATCGGTGACCTGGACTTCAAGCTCCTTCACGATGGCCTGCTCCCTCGGATTCGTGGCAAGGGACCGCAGGCTGGTGAGCGTCTGTTTGATCGCCGGTTCGTAGCGCGAGTCGAGCGTGGGCTCGCCGACGGCGAGCGTCTGGGCGAGGGTCGGCTTGAGGATGCCAATGTTCATGCGGAGCATGGCGAGGCGCACGTTATGGGCGTAGCGGATGCTTTCGTAGTTGTCCTTGAGGATGGAATTGATGTCGCGGTCGAGGCGCACGATCAGCCAGATGCTGTAGCCGCCGGCTGCAAGCAGCAGCACGAAGACCGAGACAAGGCCGATGAGCAGACGCCATCTAAGCATGGGAGGCGCGCTCCCATCTTTTGCGTTTGCGATAGAGCGTGGCCGGGTCAATCCCAAGGATGCGCGCCGCCGCCTCCTGGCTGCCGACGGTCGCGAGCACGCGCTGGATGTGCTCGCGCTCGAGTTGCTCGACCGAAATGAGCGCACCGACCTGCACGCCCGACTGACCGATGCTGCCGGCCTCGAACAAATCCACCTCGGTGATTTTGTCGCCGGTGCCGAGAATGGCCGCGCGTTCGATGACGTTGCGCAGCTCGCGCACGTTGCCCGGCCAGTCGTGCGCCAGCAGACGCTCGTGCGCATTTTCATCGAAGCCGCTGTATTTGCGTCCGATCTGCCGGCCGAAGAATTCGAGAAAATGCCCGGCCAGTGCCAGCAGGTCGCCCGGCCTTTGGCGGAGCGGCGGCAGCGTGACGGAGATGACGTTCAGGCGGTAGTAGAGATC
>JBOHXO010000406.1:0-1684 GCA_050737475.1 Chthoniobacterales bacterium | reverse complement strand
ACTTTGAGAAACGCGAAGTCGCCGACCATCGCGTGAGGCGTTTCCGTCGTGGCGATGAGGCGGTCTTCCGAATCGCGATAGACGAACACGTCAACGACTGCTCCGGGCGTCATCGCGTCCGTGACATAGCGGCGCGGAAGCAGGATGTCGCCGCGGTCGCCGCCGTCGAGGTAAACGCCGGGCGTGGCCTCGCGAAGGACGGTGAGTTGGTTGCGTTTTCCGAGTTCGGCCATTCGGTGAGTATTCAACTCCGAATCGTGCGAATAGACACGGACGTTCTGAGGACTGGATCAGAACGCGCGCCCTTTTACTTCCCGCCCCGCGAGTTCTTCCAATGGGGCCCGTTGTCCCCTAGGTTCCGCCGATGGATGCGTTTTTTGCGGAGCTGGGGCGGACGGTGCGGAAGCAGTGGCAGAAGGAGAATTTTTCGCTGCCGGCTTTTCCGGAAATCGCGCGAACGGCGCTGGAGAAAAAGTCGCCGGCGAAGCACGTGGACCTCGCGGCGCTCGTGCGGGAATTTCTTCTCGACGACGCGCAGCCGTTTCAATCGGCGTCGGGATTCGGGCAGCCGGAGCTGATCGTTTACGACGACCCGCGTTTTTATATTCAGATTTTGTTCTGGCTCGAGGGGACGACGCAGATTCACCAGCACGAATTTTCCGGCGCGTTTCATGTGCTGCAGGGATCGAGTTTGCATTCGGAATTCGAGTTCGTGCGGGTGAAGCCGGTGACGGCGCATTTCCGGCTGGGTGATTTGAAATTGAAGCACACGCAATTGCTCGTGACGGAGAGCACGGTGCCGATCATTTCCGGCGGCGCGTGCATTCATTCACTGTTTCATCTGGACACGCCGTCGGTCTCGGTCGTCGTGCGCACACACACCGATCCCGGCACGGGGCCGCAATTCACCTACCTGCCACCGCATATCGCGGTGGATCCGTTTTTTACCGATGCGTTGACGACGCGTCGCACGCAGCTTCTCGACGTGCTCGAGCGGACCGGGGACCGAAGCTATGCGAAGGTCGTGCGGCAGATGGTCGCGGAGCTGGATTTCGAGCGTGGGTTTTTCATTTTGCAAAATTGCCTTGGGCATTTGCGCGCGACCGGGGCGTGGGACGGCGTGTGGGCGGCGTTTCAAAAAAAACACGGCGCACTCGCGAATCCTGTGCTGCCGACGCTCGAGGAAATCATCCGGCGCGACACGCTGGTGGGCTTTCGCGGCGCGGTGACAGATCCCGAGCATCGGTTCTTCCTCGCGTTGTTGCTGAATGTGCCGACCCGCGCAGGGTTGTTGAAGCTCGTTGCTGAGCGTTATCCCGGCGACGCGGTGCAGACGGTGCTGCGCTGGGCGGCGGAGCTTGGCGCGATGAGCGATTTCGGCAATGCGATTCTGGATGCGGAATTTCCCGCGGAGCTCGATGCGGCGGGGGACGAGCCGATGGACGTGCTGCTCGCGGCGCTGGAGTTTTTTCTCGAGGGCGGGAACGGAAAAATGGGCGCTGAGCTCAAGGCGCTGCGCGGGGTTTTTGCGCGGTCGAGTTTGCGGGCTTTGGTGAGTTGAGATTTCTCGCGCGGAAGACGCAAGAGATTGAAGTCGGCGGTTTCGTCGAAACCGCCCTGCCGGCCTGGGTCAGGCTTTGCGGCGGCGGAGGGCGAGCGTTGCGAGGCCAAGGCCGGCGAGGAG
>JBOHXO010000405.1:0-6200 GCA_050737475.1 Chthoniobacterales bacterium | reverse complement strand
TCAAGATGGAGAGCCACAACCACCCCAGCGCGGTCGAGCCGTTCCAGGGCGCGGCCACGGGCGTCGGCGGCATCATCCGCGATATCTTCACGATGGGCGCGCGTCCCGTCTTCTCGATGAATTCTCTGCGCTTCGGGCCGATTGATGGCGACGATGCGGAATCGAAAACGAACCGCCGCCTCTTCGCCGGCGTCGTGAGCGGCATCTCGCACTACGGAAATTGCATCGGCATTCCAACCATCGGCGGCGAGGTCTATTTCGACGAATCGTATTCCGGCAACCCGCTCGTGAACGTCCTGAATCTCGGCATCCTCCGCCACGAGCAGATCGCGCGCGGCGGCGCCGTCGGCATCGGCAATCCCGTTTTCTACGTCGGCGCCGAAACCGGACGCGACGGCCTCGCGGGCGCAGCCTTCGCCTCGCGCGAACTCACCGAGGAATCGAAGGAAGACCGCCCCGCCGTCCAGGTCGGCGATCCCTTCCGCGAAAAACTTTTGCTCGAAGCCTGCCTCGAACTCCTCGCCAGCGGCTGCGTCGCCGGCATTCAGGACATGGGCGCTGCGGGCCTCACCTGCTCGACCTGCGAGACCGCCAGCCGCGGCGGCACCGGCGTCGAAATCGAGCTCGACCTTGTGCCCAAGCGCGAGACGGGCATGACGCCTTACGAAATCCTGCTCAGCGAATCGCAGGAGCGCATGCTCGTGATCGTCAAGAAGGGCGAGGAAGCGACCGTTCGCGACATCTTTGAAAAATGGGACCTGCCCTACGCGCTCGTCGGCGAAGTGAAGGACGACGGCATGATGCGCGTGAAGCACGGCGGCAAAACTGTTGTGGAAATTCCCGCCCGCCAGCTCGCCGACGAAGCTCCGCTCTACTCGCGCGAAGCGGCGGAGAGGAAAACCACAGAGGACACAGAGTTCACGGAGGTTTTGAAGAAACTTTCCTCCGGGTCCTCCGTGTCCTCTGTGGTTCAAAATCTTTTGTCTTTGCTCTCCCACCCCAGCATCGCCAGCAAGCGCTGGGTCTGGCGCCAATATGATCACATGGTCCGCCTCGGCGCGACCGTCCTGCCCGGCTCCGACGCCGCCGTTTTCATCGTGCGCGAGGCGGACAAAATCCTCGCCGCCTCCACCGACTGCAATGCGATCTACTGCCGGCAAGACCCTCGCGAAGGCGCACGCATCGCCGTCGCCGAGTGTTGCCGCAACCTCGCCTGCTCCGGCGCCGTGCCACTCGCGCTCACCGACAACCTGAATTTCGGCAACCCGCACAAGCCCGAGAATTTCCTGCAGCTCCGCGAGGCCGTCGAGGGCATGGCCGAGGCCTGCCGCGCGTTCGGCACGCCCGTCACCGGCGGCAACGTGAGCCTCTACAACGAAAGCCCCGTCGCCGCGATTGATCCCACGCCCACCGTCGGAGTCGTCGGCATCATCGCCGACGCAAAGCACATCACGACTTCCTCGTTCAAAAATGCCGGCGACATCATCCTGCTCCTCGGCGAGCCCGGCGACGAAATGGGCGCCTCGCATTATTTGAAAGTCATTCACGGGCTCAAGGCCGGCCCGCCGCCGCACCTCGACTACAAAACCGAAATCGCGCTCCACGACGCCCTGCGCGCGTTGATCGCAGCCGGCCTCGTCCACAGCGCGCACGATTGCTCCGAGGGCGGCCTCGCCGTCACGCTCGCTGAGTCGTGTCTCGCCGCAGACCCCGCGCCGCTCGGCGCGAAGATTGATCTCGCCACCCGCCACTCGCCACTCGTCACTCTCTTCAACGAATCGCAATCCCGCGTCGTCATTTCCATCGCGCCGGAAAATCTGGATGCCGCACTCACCATGCTCGCCGCGGCAAAAGTGCCCGCGACGAAACTTGGCGAAGTCACCACCGGCTCGACGTTGGAGATCTCGGCCGAAGGCCAGCCTCACTGCTGGCCGCTTGCCGACCTGCACACCGCGTGGGCCGACACGATCAGCCGTTTGATGCACGAATAGCAGCCGCCGCCCGCACCGCGGCGGCCCATTTGCGCAAGTCGCGCTTTGTAACAATATGTTTACAAGCGCGCCCCCCGCTCCTAGGTTGCCGCTTCAACCTCCCCAGAAAAGCACGTGACGTATCGGCTTGATCGCTACGAATTTAAATTCCTGATTTCGACCGCCCAAAGGGACGCGATTATTGGCGAATTCCCCGGCCACATCGTGCCGGATGGCAACTCCGGCGAAGATGGCGGCTATCGCATCTACTCGCTCTATTTCGACACGCCGCAGCGCGATTGCTATTGGGAAAAACTCCGCGGCCTGCGCAGCCGGCGCAAACTTCGCGTCCGCCTCTACGAAAGCACCCTCGCCACCGCGACCGGCGCCTGCTTCGTCGAGATCAAGCACAAGCACGAGGGTCGCGGCGTGAAGAGGCGGCTTCGTGTGCCGCTCGACGCAGCCATGCGCATCACCTCGGGCGAAGAGCCGGGCGTGGAACTGGACACCGGCGAGGAACGCATCCTCAACGAGGTCCGGCACCTCGTCGGCGAAAAGGACCTCAAGCCGGTCTGCTGCCTGCGCTACGACCGCAGGGCCTACATGGACATCGCCGAGGATTCCGACCTCCGCATCACGTTCGACGAAAATATTTGTTATCGCATGGACGACCTCCCGTCGCTGCATGAGGGCGCCTTTGATCAACAGCTTCTCGAGGAGGACGAGCACATCATGGAAGTCAAGGTCACCGGGGCCGTTCCCGTCTGGCTGACGGGAATTCTCTATGCGCATAAATGCACGCCCGGCAGTCGCAGCAAATATTGCGACGCCATCGCCGCGGGCATCGCGGTCCGTTCGAAAGCTGCGTGAGTTGACTCAATGGACGTAAACGGATTGCTCCAATGGCTTCGTGAAATCGGCAGCGCCGAGGGAGCGATATCTCCGCCGTGGTTCGAAATCATCGGCGCCGTGCTCCAGAGCTTCGTGCTCTCGTGCATCATCGGCGCCACCTATCGCAGCACCCATCGCGGCCAGGGGTTTTCGCAGGACTACATTCACACGCTCATCATCCTGAGCATGGGCGTGACCATCGTGATGATGGTCGTGCAGGGAAATCCCGCCACCGCGTTCGGCATGTTTGCGGCGTTTTCGATCATCCGTTTCCGCAGGACCGTCGCCCACGCCCGCGACATCGCGTTCGTTTTCCTCGCAATGGCAAGCGGCATGGCCATCGGCGCCCGGCACTACACGATCGGCTGGGCCACGGTCGTCGTGATCTGCGCGATCATCTACATATTTTCGCGCGTTGATCTTTTCGCGCCGTCTCGCGTCTCCCATCAACTGCGCATGCGCGTGAACAACGACATTGATTACGACACCGCCTTCGACGCGTGCTTCCAGCAGCATCTGCTCCGCTGGGATTTGCTCTCGGTGGAATCCGTGCAGGCCGGGCTCATGACCGAACTGCGGCTGAACGTCACATTGAAGGATCCGAAAAGACCGTCCGTTTTCGTCTCGGAACTGCAGCTTCGCAACGGCAACAATCGCATCCTCCTCACCTCCGCCAGCCCGGAACTCAACGAAAGTGAATAGCAGCCCCTCCCATCGCCATGGCTTTACGCTCATGGAGATATTGGTGGTCCTCGCAATCATCGTGGTGCTCTTCGCGCTCGCGGTTCCCGTTTTTTCGAGCCTCATCACCCGCGGCTACCAGGCCGCCGCGCTGACCAACATGCGCAACCTCGGCACGGCATTCGTAACGTTCGCCGGCGACAACAACGGCCGGTTCCCCATCGAGGACGCGCCAGGTTCGAATTCCTGGGACGCCGCCGCGCGACCCGAGAATCAAACCGTCTGGTATAACGCTCTGCCGCACATTCTCGGGCAGCGGACCGTGGGGGAATTCGCCGCCGCGCCGCGCGCCTACTACCTCAAGAGCAATGTGCTCTTCCTTCCCGGCGCGAAATATCCCGTCGGCGATAGTCGCCTCGAGCGTCCGCTCTTCGCCATCGCGATGAACAGCCGCCTCCAGCGCAAGAACGCCGCGGGCATCAAGCCGGACGGCCGTCTCCCGCAGGTTGCGCATCCGTCCACCACCGTGCTGTTCTTCGAGCAGGGGCTCAAGGACGAGAAAAAATCCTACGGCGCACAGGGCCGTTACGACGGCGCCCCCAAGGGCACCGCCCGCTCATTCGTCGCGCGTTACAATGGCAAGGGCGTGCTGTGTTTTCTCGACGGCCATGCCGCGATCTTCAAGCCCGCCGATCTTCTCACCGAGACCGGTGCACTCCCATTTCCGCAGCTTGACGTCAGCTGGACGCTCGACCCCGAGGTCAATCCGAACTGACCGCGCCGGGTTTTTTCTCGAGCAGGCGATCGAAGCGCCTGGCCGTATTCGCGTAGGCCGGGTAGCGACTCGTGTCACCATTTGAGGGCTTGAACCGCCATTGCTTGTAGGCCCAGAGCCAGAGTTCGGGCCGCGCTCGGATCGAGCGTTCGATTTCGTTCCAGCAAAGTTGCGTGATGTCCGCGGCGGTGGCGTCCGGCGAAATTTCCACGGCGGGCAGATAGCGCGCGACGTAGGTTCCATCGGACTGCGGCACGCATTCGCAAGGGATCAATTTCGCACCGGTGCGATCGCGCAACGCGTGCAGGATTGGGCTCGACGATGTCCACAGGCCGAAGCAGCGGATCGCGACCGTGCTGTGTTTCGGGTCGAGGCTCAGGTCCGTGAGCACGCCGAATTTTCCGCCGGCCTTGAGCACCTTGAGCATGCGGATGAGCACGCGTTCCTGTGGAATGATTTCGTGCCCGCTCGTCGCGCGGAGCCGGCTGAAAACGGGGCCGAGCAGCGGATTCTTGAACTTCTGGAAAATGATCGGCCCTCTCGTGATGGCATAGGCCGACGCGTGGCTGAGCCATTCGAAATTTCCGAAATGCGCGCAGAAATAAATGACGGGCTCCGTCGGATTGTGGTGGCAGGTGTCGAGTTCGAGCCCCTCGATGCGCAGCACTTTTTTCCAGCGTCCGTCAGTGAGATTCGGCGACCAGAAAAGGCTGAGCATCGTGCGTGAAAAATTCCGGTAGGAATCCCTGGCGATGCGTTCGCGTTCGTCGGGCGTGTATTCGTCGCCGAACGCGGCGCGCAGGTTTTCAAGCGCGTTCGAACGGCCGCGCGTATCCACGAGGTAGGCGAGGCCGCCGAGTTCGTGCGCGAGCTGCTCGATCGCGCCGAAGGGCAGCTTCGGAATGAACCATGCGACAAACTCCAGCGCCCAGTATTCCAGGCGGTAGCGCAGGCGCTTGAAGCCGGTGACGCCGGCAAGCGGATCGGGTGAGGGGGATTCGTTAGACAGAATTTACAGAATTTTAGGAATTGGTTTCGATGCGGGGAAAAAGCGGGACGGGCTTTCCGAGCTGGTGACCGTCTTTCAACCCGCCCCATGTCGCGTCCGCGAGGCTGAATTCGCCGCTCATGCCGAGTTGATCCCAAATGCCACGGGCGGCCTTTGGCAGCACGGGCGAAAGCAGGATCGCGATGATGCGAAGTGATTCGGCGAGGTGATAAAGAACGACATCGAGCGCGGCGTCCTGGCCCTCTTTCGCGAGCGCCCAGGGTTTGTTCTGCTCGACGAATTGATTGGCTTCCACGGCCAGTCCCAATGCTTTCTCCAATCCCGCGCTGATTTGGAAATCACCCATGATCGGTCCATATGCACTCACGGAATATTCCGCGCGGTCTTTCAATCCCCCTTCCAAACTTTGCGTCAGTTTTCCTTCGCGATATTTCTGCGCCATGTTGAGCGTGCGGTTGAGCAGGTTGCCCACGCTGTTCGCGAGGTCCACGTTGTAGCGCTGGATGAGGCGCTCTTCGTTGAAGTCGGAGTCCTTGCCCGTCGCGATGTCGCTCACGAGATAATACCTCACGGCTTCCGCGCCGTATTTGTCGGCGAGCGCGTCGGGATCAATGACGTTGCCGAGGCTCTTGCTCATTTTTTCGCCGCTGATGTTCCACCAGCCGTGGACGAGCAACGTCGGGATGTCTTCGTCGGAAAAGCCAATCGCCTTGAGCATGATCGGCCAGTAGACGCCGTGCGCGGGAATCAGGATGTCCTTGCCGATCACGTGAATCGCCGGCCACCATTTTTTGAACTCAGTGAGGTCGGCGCCCATCGCGGCATCGTAGCCGGGCGCGAAGCTGATGTAGTTCACCAGCGCGTCGAACCAGAC
>JBOHXO010000404.1:0-5006 GCA_050737475.1 Chthoniobacterales bacterium | reverse complement strand
GGTTTGCGCCGGGGCTTTTTGTTTGTCGGAAAATTAGTCGCGAATGACCGCAAGGTCCGGGTTCGGAGGGCTGTCCTCGGGATCGTTTTCGTCGTAGAAATAAAGGTGCCAGCCCGCGGATGCAGGCTCGAGCGGCTCGAGCATGTAGCCGTAGCTTCGAAAGCCGCCTCCGAATTCGATTTGGACGCTGGGATTTGGTGTCGGGTCTACGCAGATCCAGCGCGGATGCAGGGCTGCAATGACTGGCGGCATCTTCTTTTCGTCGTCGAGCACAACACGCTCATTCGAGTTCTTGAGCAGCTTGAGGCATGCGGCTGCGATCTCATTCGCGTTCGTGGGGTTGCGGTGAGACGCGACGTTTTGCTCCAGTGCGAGAGGACCTTTTACCAATGGATAGACGAGGATGCCTCCGATGACGATGAACGGGAGGATTCCACCCATGAACCAAATCAAGGTGCGTCCTTTCATCGAGAGCATCATCAGCATGAAGCCCGCGGTGAAGGTCAGCGAAAAAACCGGGCCTTGAAAACGCGGAATGAAAAAGCACGCCGGCAGCGAGAGCAGCATGAGCGCAATGCCGCCGAGCAGCAGGGTGGTCTTGCGGCCGCGGGCGGGGGATGAGCCTGGCATCGGCGCTGCGACGCGGTGAACCGTCAGGCTCCCGGCGGCGGCGCGGTCGAGGCGCGCACGATGAGTCGCGGGGTGATCGTGTGGCTCGCTTCGTTGACCTGCATGCCGGAGAGCTTGCTCGCCATGCTCTGCACCGTGATGGCGGCGAGGTCGCTGGTGGAGACGTTCACCGTGGTGAGGGGCGGGGCCACGACGTTCGAGACCGCGACGTCGTCGAAGCCCATCAGCGACATGTCGCGCGGCACGGAAATTCCCGCGGCGGTGAAGGTCTGGAGCGCGCCGACGGCCATTTCGTCGTTGAAGCAAAACACGGCGGTGGGCCTGGCGGGTTCGTTGAGGATTTCCTGCGCGGCCTTCGAGCCGGAGACGCTGCTGAAATTTCCCGGATGAATGCGCAGCCGGATTTCCGGATTTTTCGCCTCCAGCATTGCGCGGCGGAAACCCAGGAGCCGCTGCTCGCTGCATTCCTGCTCGACGGCGGTGACGAGCGCGATGTGCGTGTGGCCGAGCCCAAGCAGGTGTTTGCCGGCGAGGTAGCCGCCGTATTCGTTATCAATGTTGATCGTGGTGATCGCGCTGCGGCGGCATTGCGGATCGAGGTGGACGACGGGCTTGAACATCGCGAGCTGGTCCGCGATGTAATCCTGCAGCGGTCCGAGCAGGATGAGGCCGCTGAGTTCGAAATTGCGGATGGCGGCGATCCATTGGTCCAGCCGGTTCTGGCTGCGCGAGGGAAGGATTTGCAGGCTGTGGAGGTCGCGCTGCAGCAGGTTGCGAATCTGCTCGATGATCTCGAAATGGAAATAGCCGAAGAGCGCGGGCTCGACGATGTCGTTGACGATGCCGATGGACCAACGCGCCCGCTCCACGTCGCGATCCCGTGAATCCACGGGCGGTCCAGCGCCGGGGCCTGCGACGTAGACGCCCTTTGCCGGAATCGTATAGACCAATCCCTGCTGCTTCAGCTCGCGCAACGCCCGTCGCACGGTGAGGCGGTGAATTCCATAACTCTTCGCAAGTTCGTTGTAGGAAGGGAGCTGCGATCCGGGCAAATGGACGCCTGTGAGGATGCCATTTTTGATGTCCTTCACCAATTTGAGGTAAAGGAAATCCTCCTCTTTTTTCTTCGGGGCCTCGCCGGCTCCTGGCGTTTCGTCAGTGGTCATCTGTTCCATTTAAAAACCGCGCTTTTCACAGTGCCTTTGGCACTTGGGGGCGCAGCTTAGACACGATTCGAAACGAAAGTAAATCCACAGTCGCACCAATTGAAGGCATCACTGAATTGCTTCACTTTTCTGCTTGGCACTTGCGGCACGAAATAATAAACATACCAGTCACATACTAGTATGCTTTTACCTCGGCTACTACGTATCCTTCCAACCACCCTCCAGTGAAATCTTTTCCCGCGAAACGAATTGCCGTCTGTGCCCCGGGGGCGCCGGCGATCCGCGCAATTGATGGTGCGAACAGCGCCGCAAACACCTCCAACGGTCTGACAAGCTGCACAAAGCCGTAGGGCCGTTTCGGAGATCTGAGGAAGGGAGGGTCGGCGCTGGGGGATGTCCCCCGGCGCCGGCCTGACTCCTTCCAAAAAAGAAAAAACGGCCTCCCTTTCGGAAGGCCGGTGAATCAACTCAATCCCAAATGGGATCACGCGTGGCGTCAGCCTCTCTATGCCCGCCCCATGTAAGTCCCGGTGCGCGTATCAATCTTGACCTTCTCGCCCTCCTTGATGAAAAGCGGCACATTGATCACTTTGCCGGTCTCGAGCTTGGCGGGTTTCTGGACGTTGTTTGCGGAGTCGCCTTTCACGCCGTCGGCGGATTCCGTGACGGTGAGCTCGACAGTCGGCGGGAGTTCCACCTGCGCGGGCCGGCCTTCGAGGCTGAGCACGTTGACCTTCAAATTCTCGACGAGATAATCCTTCGAGTCCGCAAGCAACTCGGCATTCAATGTGATGCTCTCGTAAGTCGCAGGATCCATGAAGTGGAAGCCCTGCGAATCGGAATAGCTGAACTCGAGCTCCTGACGGTTCACGTCCACGAGGTCCACCTTCTCGGTCGAGGAGAAGCGGACGTCGGCGGATTTGCCGGTGCCGATGTAGCGGATGATGACCTGCACGAACGCGCGGAGATTGCCGGGCGTGCGGTGCTGGACTTCGAGGACGATGGCCGGATTGCCGTTGTAACGGATTGCCATGCCTTTGCGGAGATCGTTTGCGAGTGCCATTTTGGGAAAGTTGAGGGGATTAGTTGATAGTTGAGAGGATGAAGGGTGGCAAGCGTTGCGGAAATTCGCTAGTTTGCGGACATGAAGCTGCTGGTTGCCATCGGCCTGGGATTGCTCGCGGGAAATGCGATGGCGCAGGACTTCGTTGCGCCGCAGACGCAGCAGAATGTTCCCGTCATTCCGGCCCCGAGGGAAATGCCGCCGAATATCGAGGGCATCGTGAAGGAAATCTTCTCGGTCAAAAAGCCCTGGCAGCTCGTGAATCCCGCCGCGCCGAAACAATACGGCGACGGTCGCAACAACGTCAGCTACAGCGAGAAGGATCCCGGCAAGCCGAAGGGATTCATCGTGTTCGCCCTTGACTGGTAACGCCCCGACCGTCGCGTTTTTCTGCGCGACCTGGCTCAAGCCGGAGATGCACCACATCCACCGGCAGGTTCTTGCGGTGGACGGCTGGCGGCCATTCGTCCTCGCGCAAAAAATCGAAAATGCGGAAGCCTTCCCGATCGAGGATATCGAGGTCGTCCCACGCTCGCCCTTCCGCTTCGCCGCGCGCGCCGTCGAAAAAAATCTGACGCACGCGCCGTGGCAGATCAGCCGCGGCGAGGCGGCGCGCATGCGCGAAATCCTGCACCGCGAAAACGCGAGGGTGCTGCACGTTTTCTTCGGCAACGTCGCCGTGCATTTGCTCCCGCTGCTCGAAACCGCCGGCATTCCGATCGTCGTGTCGTTTCACGGCGCGGATGTCGCCGGCGACATCGCCACGCCCGGCTATCGCGCCGCGCGTGAAAAAATCTTCGCACTCGCCGCGCGCGTCGCGTGCCGCAGCGACGCGCTGATCGAGGCCGTGCATCGCCTGGGCTGTCCGCGCGAAAAACTCCGCGTCATCCGCACCGCGCTGCCCGACTTGAAATTTCGCGAGCGCACGCTGCCCGACGACGGCTCCTTCCGCCTCGTGCAAGCCTGCCGGCTCATCCCGAAAAAAGGCCTCGCGACGAGCCTAGAAGCCTTCGCGAAACTCGCACCGCGTTTTCCGAAGATGACATTCGTCATCGCCGGCGCCGGTCCGCTGGAAGGGGAATTGCGCGAACTTGCGAACCGTCTCGATGTCGCGGGCCGCGTCCATTTTTCCGGCTTCCTCGAGCAACCCGCGCTGCGCGATTTGCTCGCCTCATCGAATGTGTTCCTGCATCCCAGCGAGACCGTGAATGGCGACACCGAGGGAATTCCAAACGGACTCCTCGAGGCCATGGCCACGGGCCTGCCGGTCGTCGCGACGCGCCACGGCGGCATTCCCGAGGCGGTGGAGGATGGCGTGGGCGGGCTGCTTTGCGCCGAGCGCGATTCGTCCGCGGTCGCGGCAGCGGTGGAGCGGCTGCTCACCGACCCGGTGCTCTACGCGTCCATCGCCGCGAATGGCGCAGCCGCCGCGCATGCGAAATTCTCGCGCGAGGCAGTAGGCGCGTTGCTGCGCGATCTTTACGACAGTGTTGATGCAACGACGTCCCGCGTCGCGGGACGCCCTGCCAATTAGGTAGGAGAATGCGCGCCGCGCGTTCCCGACTTCTAATTCTTCGCGCCCCCGCCGACCGGCACGACGATCACCGGCGTCTTCGCGCGCTTAAGCACACCGGTCACCACGCTGCCCGCGAACAAATGATACAGCGCGCCATGCCCGTGCGAGCCGAGCACGATGAAATCCGCCTTCTGCTCGACGGCCTGCTCCACGATTTCATCCGCGGCCAGCCCGATTACCGCGAGCGCCTCGACGTTTTCCAATCCGCTCGCGAGCTTGTCCAAATGTCCCTGCTGCGCCTTGAGGTCCTCCTCCATCACGGGCGGTGGCGCGGATTCGATCACGTCCATCGCCGCGCCGACAGGCACGTAGCTCGCGACGGGTTCGACGATGTGCAGGAGCACGGTGCGGGAGGAAAGTTCCTTCGCGAGATTGGTGGCGAAGGAAACGACCTGGCGTGAGGCGTCGCTGAAGTCGACGGCGACAAGGAGGGTCTTCATTCAATCAATATTCCACGAGCCGCGCGGCCTTGCGAGCGCGAAGCGCGCTGGCATAGTGGCGGTATGGAGGATTTTTTCGCCGAGGGCGAAACACAAATCGAAGGGAATGCACCGCTGGCGGCACGGATGCG
>JBOHXO010000403.1:0-3038 GCA_050737475.1 Chthoniobacterales bacterium | reverse complement strand
GGGTGGTCATGGACGGGAGTCTTGATGTTTTTGCGTGGCGATACAAGCGCGTCAACCGACGGTCATGGACCGCCGCTCCAAGACGATGGGTTACTTCGCGGTTTTTTGCGTCACGGCGAGGATGGCGCCGAAGTGGTTTCCTGGCGGGATCGGGGCGTCGGGATTCACGGTCATTGCCGAGATGTCGCCATCGAGGAAGAGGGCGTCGCGGCAGCCGAGCGAGCGGAAGAATTCCGTGAAGCCGTAGAGGTTCACGAGATTGTTTCCGTCGAGGTCGGTGATGGCGAAGACGACGCGGCCCTGCGCATCAATGCCGACGCCATTGCGATGGAGCCGGCTTGTGGATGTCTTTTGAAATGCGGGATGAATTTGCGCGTCGCGCATCAGCAGCGGTCCGGACTGCAACGCGAGTCGCGGGTGGAGTTTTGCTTTTGCGTATTCCTCCGTTTCCAAAATCCGCGCGGTGTTTCCCACGATGCAAAACACGCCGGTGGGTCCAAGGTAGAAATTTCCCTTTCCCGCATGCCGGTTGAGCGGCAGGACTTCGCGGCCTTCCTCGATGTGCAGGCCATTGGGCGCGTAGTCGGGGCCGAAGATACCGGCGTTCATGACGAACTCGAGGCGTTCGCCGCGCCTCGCGAGTTGCTGCTGCAATTTTGAAAACTGGCCGAGCGGCTGGCCGTCGTCGCCGCGCCAGAAGATGCGCACTTCCTCCGGCTGGCAGCGGAAGACGCGATACGTCACGCCTTCGAAATCAATTTTCGAGAAATCGCCGGCGGTGGATTTTGCGGCGGGGGCGAGGAGGATGACGGCGAGGAATATTGATGAAAGTCTTTTCATGCGACGGCACCTGCGGCGCGGAATGTCCCACCAATCACAGCAGAAGTCGGATGGCTCATCGAGCCATCCCTACCAATCAAGGAAGGGTTACGCGGCCTTGCGGCGGCGGAGGACGATCACCAGGCCGAGCAGGGCCGTGATACCCACGGCGTAAGTGGACGGCTCGGGCACGGCGACGAGGTAGAGATTGTTGCCCATCACCTGGAGGCTGAAATAGGGCAGGCTCGGATTCGAAAAGCCGGTCGTGTCGAAGCTGAACCTGCCGAGGTCGAAGCCGGTGATGCCGCCAGTCGCGGTGGCGACGAGCCATTCGTAGCGGTCGCCGAATGTGTAGTTCGCCATGTTGCCGGGCGTGGTGCCGTTGAGCGTGGTGATCTTGAAGACGAAGCGATCCGCGTAGGTGGAGGTGATCGCGAGAGCGCCGGTAATATTGAGCGAATCGTAATTCGTGCCGGCGGCGCCGGTGGCGTTGTTGATGTCGAAGGCGAAGGCGCCGTCGACGCCCCACGTCGTGGCTGCGCTGGAAAGGACGCCGATGGGGCTGGAAGCCGTGCCCGGCGACAAGGTGCCGCCCGCGATAATTTCGAGCGGACCAACCGTGCCCGTGCCGGCAAGCGTGCCGCTGGTGCCCACCGAGGTGAGCGCGCTGGTCGCGATGGAGCCGGTGACGACGAGCGTGCCTTCGTCAACGAATGTTGCGCCGGTATATGTGTTCGTCGCCGAGAGTGTGAGGCTGGAGGTGCCTTGCTTGATGAAATTTTCGCTGCCGGAAACGACGCCGCCGAAGGTGACCGGGATGTTCGCGACGATCGGTGCGCCAAAGTCGAGATGCACGGGGCCGGTGAAATTGAAGGAGCTCGTGCCGCCGAAAGTCGCGCCTCCGAGCGCGATGTTGTTTGCGATCGTGCGCGGGCCGCTGACGGCGTCCAGTTCGCCCAAAATGCTCACCGGGCCGGTGCCCAGCGCGTTGTCGTGACCGACGGCGATGGTGCTGCCGAAGATGAGCGTGCCGGCCTGGTAGGTGTTGTTGCCGTTCAGTGTGAGGACATCGCCGGCGAAAAACGTCGAGATGCCGCCGGTGCCGCTGACGGTGCCATTCAGGGTGAGCGGCTCAACGGCACGGATCGACAAGTAGGTGGGGGAATCCAGCACGATGTTGTTCGCGAGGACGACAGCCGTCGTGGCCGATTGAAGCGAGCCGCCGGGGTCGTTTCCGACGTGTTCCTTGAGCGTCACCGTGCCGGTGCCGAGGGCGGTGTCGGAACTGACTTCGACGGCGGAGTAAATGGTGGTGCCGCCGGCGTAGGTGTTGTCGCCGGAGATCAGCGAGAGTCCGTCGCCGCGGAAGGTGAGGCTGCGGCTGCCGCCAGTTTCGTCGATGTCCCCGGCGAAGAACGTGTTGTCATTGTTCGTGATCGTGATGTCGGTGACAATCGTCATGGGGCCGCCGAGGTGGAGCGACGGGAAGTTCACGTCATCAATCGGGCGGTTGATCGTGAAGGACCCCGCGGCGAGGATCGGATTCGCGAGCGTGATGTCGGAACCGCCGCTCACGACGAGTGCGCCGTCATTGATCTGGAGCCCCCCTGTGCCGAGGGCATCATTGTTGCCGACGCCGAGGGTGCCGGCATTGAGCACGGTGCCGCCGGTGTAGGTGTTTGCGCCGTTCAACACCTGCGTGCCGGTGCCGTCCTTCACTACGTCGAGGGCTCCCGCGCCGCCGTCCTGGATGAAACCGCTGAAGGTTCTGGAAACGTCGTCGAAGAACAGGCTGAGGGTGCCGGGAGTGGCGGAATTATTGGTGATCACGCCGCTGGCGCCCACGGAGCTGATGGAGCCGATCGGAATGTAGTGGCCGTTGAGTTTGAGCGTGCCGCCCACGCCGCCCATGCTGGAGTCGAAGGTGATGTTCGTGTCGTCGCACACGCCTTCGTCGGAGGTCACGTTGATGCTGCTGCCCTCGAAGAGCGTGATATTCGCCTCGATCACCGAGTCGGAATTGTTCGCGTTCAGCACGGACGTGTCGCGGAAGGTCAACCGGCCGCCGGACACGGCTGCGGATACGTTGGTATCGAGCGTGGACTGGCCGAAGAAAGTGATCTCGCCGCCGGTGATGACGTCGTTGTCGTTCGCCGCGATCGAGCCCGAGGTGGTGACGCCGTCGTTGACGACCTCCCAGACGCCGGAGGGGATCGTGC
>JBOHXO010000402.1:0-7451 GCA_050737475.1 Chthoniobacterales bacterium | reverse complement strand
TAAGAAGGGCGGCCGGCGCCAGATGCGCAACGGTTGCAAGGATAGCGAGGGATGCCAGCGTCTTTTTCATGATGGGAGGAAAAAAGAGTTATCGGTAACAGAAATTCAAAGTCGTAATTTGTCAACTTCTTTTGAAGCCGGGCCTATTACCGCAAGTCGCGAGTGGCTTGGGCTGAATGGACATTCCAAAGCTAACCATGGAGGACATGGAAAGCATGCCAGAGCCGTGAGCGCGTTGTGGCAACGGGGCCGCTCATGCGGGAGAGTTCTGAAAGGGAACCCGGTGTGGATATTCCTTCATGATTTTCATGCTCTTCACGGTAAATGCTTTTTCTACCATGAAGGACATGAAGAAGGAGAGACTCCGGAGGCTGTTGCTCCATGCTCTCCATGTCCTCCATGGTCAATAATTCCCTCTTCACCGGACGAATTTCCGTCCGCAAGGAAATGACTGAATGGCGATTCAGCCTAGTTCTGGTCGAGTTCGAACGCGATGTTGATCGCGTAGCTGCCGTCCTTCGTGATGCCATCGGGCAGCGGGGCGATGCGCGTCACGCGCTTTGCGGCGGCGAGCACCGATTCGTCCATCACCGGGTTGCCGCTCGACTTCACGATCGAGGCGTCGGAAACCGTGCCGTTTTTCTGAATCACGATTTTCAACACGCACGAAAATTTGTGACCCTCGCTGAAAATCGAGGTCGGCTGTTCCCACTGGTCGTGGAATGCCGTGTGGATCATCTCGTGATACCAGCCGAAATCCGAGTCGCCCCCGCCGCCGCTTTTTTCGTCGCGGCCTGCGCCGGTTTTCGCAGCGCCCTCGTTCGTTTGTGATGTTTTTTTCGTGCTGGTGTTCGGCGGCTCCTCGTCCTTCGCGGGCTTCTCATCGTCCGCGTCCGGCTTCGGCGAAGGCTTTGGCGTGGCCTTTGGTTTTGGCTTGGGCGTAGCCGAGGGTTTGGGCTTCGGCTTTGGCTTCGGAGACGGCTTGGGAGTTGCCTTGGGCGTGGGCTTCGGGGTGGGCTTCGGGGTGGGTTTTGGCGTGGGCTTGGGAGTCGGTTTCGGGGTGGCTTTGGGCGTGGGTTTTGGGGTTGGTTTCGGCGTGGGTTTTGGTGTCGGCGTGGCGTCGGAAATATCGTCCTTGGCAGGTTCCGGTGTCGGTTCGGGAGTGGGTGGCGGGGTTTGCTCGGGCGTGGGTTCGGGTGTTGGAGGCGGCGTGGGCTCCGGTGTGACGGTGGGTTCAGGCGTGGGCGTTTCCTCCAGCGGCTCCGGCGGTGCGGCGACCGCCGTGGCAAAGGCTCCGGCGTCGAGCCAAACCACGTCGCCGAGCTGCTGTTTCACCTCGGTATTCCGCGAAAAATAAAACAGCGCCGTAACGAGCAGCAGATGCACGATCGCGGTCAGGACAAGCCAGACTCTGAAACTGCGCCGGACGCGCAGCTGCAACGGATCGCGCACGGGATGCGGCATTACGGGGTCTTCACTGACTCGGGCGGGCGGGTCATGATGCCGACGCGCGCGATGCCGACGCGCTTGAGGATGTCCATCACCGCGATGAATTGCTGCACGGGCAGTTCGTTGTGCGGACGCACGGCGACGGCGAGATTGGAATTCGCGGCCTTCAATTCGGCGAGCCTTTGTTCGAGCGCCTGCGGCGTGATTTCCACCTCGTTGAGCTTGAGCGTGTCGTTGCGGTCAATTGCGACGATCTGCACCTCATCGGGCTTCACCTCGGATTTCGCGGTCGTGCTCGTCGGCACGACGAGGTCCATGCTGTTCTCGATGAGCGGCGTCGTGATCATGAAAATGATCAGCAGCACGAACGCGAGGTCGAGCAGCGGAGTGACGTTCAACTCCGCGAGTGCGTTGAGGCCGGTGCGGCTGGAATAGCGGCGCATGGCGGGATCAGCCGCGGCGCAGGGCCGGCGCGTGGTGCTCGACGTAGCGGTGTTCGATTTCGCTGGAGAGCTCCGCGGCGAAGTTGTCGCACTCGACGATCACCGAGCGGATGCTCGTGACGAGAAAGTTGTAGCCGAACATCGCCGGGATCGCGACCAGCAGGCCGGTGACCGTGGTGATGAGCGCGCCGGAGACGCCGGGAGCCATGGCGGCGAGGTTCGCATTGCCCGCGGCCGCGATACCGCCGAATGCATCCATCACGCCCCAGACCGTGCCGAGCAAACCGAGGAACGGCGCGCCGCTCACCGCCATCGTGAGCACGTTCATCTGCCCTTCCATGGCCAGTGCGCTCTCGCCGACGGCGCGCTCCATCGCGGCGGTGACGGATCGCATTTGCGCCGGCGCGAGCTTGTGAGATTCGTTGAGCCGGGCGCGGAAGGTTTCGTCCACTTCGTCCGAGCCGAGCATCTGGAAGCACAGCTCGGTGGCGCCGGCCTCGTAGATGTGGAAAAGCGGAGAGCCTTCGAAACGCACGCCGGTCTCGAACAGCCGCAGCGGGTCGCGGTCGCGGCCGAACACCGAGGAGAAACGCTCGTTCTGCCGGCGCGCAAATCGCATCACGCGAAACTTCGTCACCATCACCGACCAACTGAAGATCGAGGCGAAAAACAACGCGAGCAGCACCGCCTTGCCCTCGGCGGTCGAATTCACAAACGCGTAATAAAGTCCGGTTCCCTGCTGCGCGATAAGCATCGGCATAAGGAATCGAATAGGCGAATGAGCCACCGGCGCAATGAATTTTCGATTCTCGATTCTCGATTTTCGAGTTTAGTAGTGGTCATGTCCGTCCGCGCCGTCCCGTTTCTTCTCGTTTTCGCCACCGTTACCGCCTTTGCGCAGCAGCCGCCCACGGCCGGCGGGGCGCCTGCGGAGAACCGCTACGACATCATCGCGAAAATGTTCGGGCCGTTTATCAACGTCCTGCTCGCGGGCGGCGAGGGCGACAACAAGGCGGCGTCGTTTCACATGGTGATGAAGGACGTGACCGGCCGGCTGCCGAAGGAATTCAACGGCGCCACGCTCGACGCGGCGGTGCAATTTCCAAACAAGGTGAAGCTCTCCGCGCCTGTGCTCGGCGAGCAGGTCACCGTCTGCCGCGACGGCAAGGACGTGTGGGCCGTGCCCGGCGAGAAGATGGAATATCTGCTCAAGCAATTCTCCGGAAAACTCCCCGCACCGACGAAGAAAAACGACACGCCGCTGTTCATTCCGATCACCGCGACGCAGGCGGTATTTCTGCCCGCGCTTTTCGTTTTCGACGAAGGCAAGCAATTCGCGGATTTGAACGGCGAGCCGACGCGCGTGATCACCGGCGGGCTCATGCCCGAGCTGGCGAAGGTCACGAAGGCGGACGATTTTCGCGCGACGGTGTGGGTGGCCGCGGGCTATCTGCCGAGGCAGGTGAAAATCACGAGGCGCGATTTCACGGCGACCGTCGTGATCGAGGATCTCAAATTCGTGCCAAAGCTTCCCGGCAGCACGTGGAAACCGCCCGCGGACGCGACGAATGTATATCACACCACGCCCGACGTGCTGGAGCAGCTCCTCTTCGTCGTGATGAATTCGGTGAATCTCAAATCACCCGCCGCCACGCCCGTTCCACAGGAACCTGCGGCGCAGCAGCCGTAGGCGCGTCCTTGCAAGATCGCGCGGATGGGTTAAGAATGAATCCGTGACCCCGCTCCGCAATGCCCGGTGGTTCGCCACGATGATCACATTCGTCGCGGCGTTTGCGTGGCTGCTGGCGTCGAACCATTGCGCGATTGCCGCGATGGAGGCTCCTGTAAAGGCGGAGCATGTCTGCTGCCACGAGAACGAACCCGCCAGGCCCGCGCCTTCCACGCAGTGCTGCGAGGCGTTCAACGTCCCGATTCCCGACCAGGCCGCAGCGCCTGTCGGCCAGCTCCATGAGTTGAAGCCTGCATGGCTCGCCGCAGTCACGGAAATTTTCGCCTCGCAGGGGGCTGTCGCCCCGATTGCCTGCGAGACCGGTCCGCCACGAGCGGTGGACGCCCTGCAAGTCTTGCTGAGCCGCTGCCTGCCGGCGCACGCCCCGCCTGATTTCGTTGTTTGATCCTTGATCCGACCGCCCTGGCGGGTGGCCGCGCTGCGCGAGCGTCATCGCGTGACTCGACAACAAAATCTGACAACAAAATGAAAAATCTATTACTCGCTCTCACAATTGGAATGCTTGCCTTCACCGCCACGTCCCGCGCGGCGGATGAGACCAAGCCCTACGCCCTCGATAAATGCGTCTACTCCGGCGAAAAACTTGGTGAAATGGGGAAACCCATCTCAGAAGTTTACGAGGGGCAGGAAATGAAGTTCTGCTGCAAGGACTGCAAGAAGGAGTTCGATAAGGACCCCGCTGCAGGCGTGAAGAAATACAACGCCGCTGTTACGGCGTCGAAGTCCTCGGGCGGCGCCCGCTAGGACCTCGTTCCAGACAGGCAAATCCGGCTCGCGACGCGGTGAACCCGCGCCGCGGGCTTTTGCCCGGATGAAATTCTTCGCACTCCTTCCCGCAGTGCTTGCGATGGCCGCTTGCGCCGTGCAGCCGCTGCCTGAGCTTCCGCCTTCGCATCCGGCCAGCCCGGCTGCGAAGGAGGCTCCTTCGCGCCCGATCGCGACGAACCTCTCGGACGACGAACCCACCCGGACGACGGACCAATTGCTCGCCCAGCCGCAAGGCACGAACCGCTGACGCCGATGAAATGGCCCGTTCCAATTTTGTGCGTCGTCGCGTTCGCCGCCGGCTCCGTTCACGCGAAGTCCGACGACGCGGACGCGCTCTGGCAAAAGAGCGAGGCATCGCGCGCCGAGGCGGCTGGCATTGTCAAAAAACTCGTTCGCAAGCCGCTCACGGTTTCCGGTGCCGTACGGATTGCGCTGCTCAACAATCGCAGCCTGCAGGCCACGTTCGAGGACATCGGCGTCGCGCAGGCGGATGTGCTGCAGGCCGTCACGTTGCCGAACCCCTCTGTCGAGTTCGAGGTGCAGTTTCCGGTCACCGCGGGTGCATTGAATCGCTACGCGTGGGTGGTCGCGCAGGAGTTCGTGCAGCTTGTCATGATTCCGCTCAAGAAGCGGATTTCCGAGGATGCGCTCGAGGCCGCGCAATTGCGGGTCGCCGCGCAGGTGCTCGATCTCGTGGCCGGCGTGAAGAAGGCGTATTTCACCGTGCAGGCCGACCAGCAGTTGATCGCGCGGCTCAAGGTGATCCAGGAAACGACCGCGGCCGCGCTCGATCTCGGGCAAAAACAATTCAAGGCGGGCAACATTACCGACCTCACCCTGCTGCAAATGCAGGCGAGCTACAACGAAGGCCGCCTCGACATCGCGGAGGCGGAGACCGATCTCGAGGGGCACCGCGAAGACTTGAACGAACTGCTCGGATTGTGGGGCGACCAGACCGATTGGGAAATCGAAGGCGACCTTCCTCTCGCGGCGGGCGACGAATTTTCGATGCGCCACCTGGAATCGCTCGCCGTTGCGCAGAGGTCCGATCTGCAGGCATCGCGCCGCGAACTCGCCTCGCTCGTGTCGGCGCTCGGATTGACGAAAACCTTTCGCTACGTGCCGGTGCTCGATTTCGGCTTCACGGGCGAGCGCGACATTGATGGCGCGTTGAACATGGGGCCGCAGTTTCGCGTGGAACTGCCGATTTTCAACCAGGGCCAGTCGCGGGTGGCACGCGGACAATCCGAATTGCGCCGCGCGCAGGCGAAGTTCGAGGCGCTGGCGGTCAATATCCGTTCCGACGTGCGAAAAAATCGCGACCGGCTCGCGCGGCTGCAAATTCGCGCGACGTTTTATCACGACACCGCTCTGCCGGATCGGCTCCGCATCGTGAATCGCGCCATCCCGCAATACAACGCGATGCAGATTAGCGCCTATGAGCTGTTCACCGCGAAGGCCGATGAATTGAGGGTCGAGCGCGGATACATTGATACGCTGCGCGACTACTGGATCACACGCGCCGAGCTCGAACGCGCCGTCGGCGGCACGCTCATGCCGCACAAGGAAGCTGTCGCCACGTCCACACGGAAGGAAAAGAAACCATGAATCCGAATCTCACCCGCCGGAATTTCGTAAGCGGCAGCGCGCTGCTCGCGGGCGCCGCTGCATTGCCGGGAATCCTGCGTGCACAAAACGAATCGGCCGCAGCGCCCGCTGCAAAAACCTACCGCTTCGACGAGCCCGACCAACCCGTCTGGACAAAGGCGCCGCTCGCTCCGGGCGAGCCCGGCAAAGATTACCGGTCTGTCGTCACGCTCAACGGCTCGGCGCTGCCATTCCGCATCGTGGACGGCGTGAAAGTTTTTCATCTCACGTGCGAGGAGGTTGATCACGTCTTCGTGCCGAAGACGGCGGACAATGACGAGCTGCGCGCGCTTTGCTGGGGCTTCAACGGCCAGGTGCATGGCCCGACCATCGAATGCGTCGAGGGCGACCGCGTGCGCATTTACGTGACGAACAAACTGCCCGAGGCGACGAGCATGCACTGGCACGGGCTCATCGTTCCGAACGGCATGGACGGTGTGGGCGGACTCAGCCAGAAAACGATCCAGCCCGGCGAGACATTCAAATACGAGTTCACCGTCTGGCAGCACGGCACGTTCATGTATCACTCGCATCACGACGAGATGACGCAGATGGCGCTCGGGATGCTCGGCTTGTTAGTCATTCACCCGCGCGAGCGCGAAAAATCCCCGCCGGATCGCGACTACGCCTACCTGCTCAGCGAATGGAAAATCGTGCCCGGCACGCGGCGGCCCGATCCTAGCGAGATGGTGGAGTTCAATGTGCTCACGATGAACGCGCGCGCATTCCCCGGCACGGCGCCGATGCTCGCGAAGCTCGGCGAGCGTGTGCGCATTCGCATCGGCAATCTCTCCGCGATGGACCATCACCCGATGCACATTCACGGCCATGCGATGCGCATCGTCGCGACGGACGGTGGTCCGATCCAGGAAAGCGCGCAGTGGTTCGAAAATAGTGTGATCGTTCCGGTCGGCACGACGCGCACCGTTGAGTTTGTCGCGAACAATCCCGGCGACTGGGCGTTCCATTGTCACATGAGCCATCACGTGATGAATCAAATGGGTCACGGGCTCCCGAATCTCACCGGCATTGATCCCGGCAATCTCAACCGCAAGGTGCGGACGTTCCTGCCCGGCTACATGACGATGGGGCAGGACGGCATGGCGGACATGGGCGACATGGGAATGAGCGTGCCGCCGAACAGCGTGCCAATGGTCGGCGCGCGGGGACCCTACGACTACATCACGATGGGCGGCATGTTCACGAACATCAAAATTCGCGAAGACATTGGCAATCTGCGCCCGGAGGAGGGCGCAGATTTTGCCTACGGTGGCTGGTATGAAAATCCGCCCGGCGCACAGGCTTCGCTTGCGAGCGTCGACGAGATTCGACGCGACCTTGGTTAAATCGCGCGCCTCAAAATGATTTCCTTAATTCCTCGTCCTCGCGCCGGT
>JBOHXO010000401.1:0-5848 GCA_050737475.1 Chthoniobacterales bacterium | reverse complement strand
GTGCCGGGGCCGCTGATCTGAATGTCTCCGGCGCGCGGATCGCCGCCATCATTGATGACATTGCCAGCCGCGACCGCGGCGGTTCGCAATGCGGAGTTCGCGTTGTAGGGCAGGATGTCGCGGCCGGCGGCGACGACCGAGATGTCATCCGCGGAAACATTCTGAAGATAGAAGGTGGCGTCGGTGATGTCGCGGCCCGCGACGATTCTTGCGGATTTGCCGGAGAAGACGCTGAGCCCCGAGATATCGCCGTCGAGAGCGTAGAGATGCAGCGGATTCGGGTCGTCGGCGTGGAGCAGGTCGTTGCCGTGGAGCGTCTGCTTGGTCTGCAGCACGGTATTCAGCGAGCCGGTTTCCTGGAAAAGGCTGTCGAAGAACGAGAGGAAGTTCGCGCCGGATTGATTCGCGCTCTGCACGGTGCCGACCAGCGACTGGTAGGCGAACGGCGAGGCGATCTGCGGGATGGCGCCGGGACTCGCATCGGAAAGATTGACCGTGCTGTAGCCCCACTGCACGAGATTGGAATTATTGCTCCTGCGGATGCCGGTCGGCTGCAGCGCGTTGATTGATCCTCCCGCGGCAAGATCAATATTTCCGCGCGTGGCGGGCGCGAGCACGATGTCGCCGACGAGGTTGATGTCGCCTGTGATGGCCGTGACATCCAGCTTCGGAGGCAGCAGCGCGACCGCAGTGCCGAACGAATCCGCCAGGCTTTCGTTCAGGCGAATCCAGGGGTGGTAATAGGATGCGTTCGTTTCGTTCAACAGCATCACATTCTTCAGCCACGTGAGAAGGATCGGCGCGGCGCCCGTCTCGGAAACAAGCGATGTGGCCTCGCGCAGCGTCACGGACCCGCCGGTGGATCGCACGCTTACGGACGTATCCGCCGCGTAAGTGGAGAAGTAGCTCTTATACCAATAGGTGTTGGTAAATCCGCCGGGCATCAGGAAGGTGTTCACGACCGGCCCAAGCAGCACGTCGCCGAGCGCGCTCACGGACGCCATTCCCTTGCCGAGGAAAAGCGTCGTCGGCAGCCACGTCTGCTCTGGGAGCGGAGCCTCGTCCTGGAAAATCGTGAGCGAGGGCGAACGGGTGGAGTTCGTCGTGATGCTGCGGCCGGCGGAAAGGGCGATGTCGCCGCGCTCCGTGTAGTAAACACCGCCGCTGATGTTGTTGCCGGCGTTCACCGTCACGTCGCCGCCGCCGAGTTCGATGAGCTTCGCCGCGTCGGGGAAGCCCTCCGGCATGCGGGCATTCGTGACCGCGGAGGCATCCACATTGCGCACGTCGCGGCCCGCTGTGAGGGAGACATTACCGCCGCCAAGCGCGCCCACGCCCTCGAAGAAGTTCGAGAAATTCACCCACCATGTGGTCGAGGCCGCGTCGCCGAAGCTCGCGATTCCAAATTCCCCGGTCGCGGCGTCCACATAGCCGCGATGCAGCAGCCAGTTGATGGGCAGCTGGCGCGAGGAATCCTCGATGTCCGAGGTGGCGCCATTCAACCGCGTAAGGTGATAAATGCTGCCCTGCGCGGCGATCGAGATGTTGCCGCCCGCGAGGGAATACTGTGCGGGATATTTCTGCTGCGAGCCGCCGAGAAGGTCGCTGTCGGACCCGATGTCGCTGAGGATTGGCACGTCGAACTGGCCACCCATCGTGGGATCGTCCACCAGGGTTCCCGACGTGTAGATGGATGCAAATTGATTCTGGAATCTCACGTCGCGCCCGGCGGCGATATCAATGTCTCCGCTGCCCGTGCGGATGACCTGATAGAATCGCCCGCCCGCGCCGAGAGCGCTGGTGGTCGTGCCATCGCGGCCCGAACCCGCCGTGGCGAGCACCGCGTTTTTCCCAAGCAGGAGCGAGCCCTTCGTGTCCGCGAGCTGGCCAATGGGCTGCACGCCGCGGAAATCCGCCGAGCCCGGATCGGCGCCGGCGGAAAGGCGGAAGGACCATGACTGGGCATTGATGGGCAGCAGCGGGTTCGACGGCATGAGCCGTGCGGTGAAGGCGGAGGTCGCGCTCGTGATGGCGAAGCCGTCCTGCAGCGAGTTGAAGAGCACGATGTTGCCGGCGGCGCGGAGCGTGAGGACGCCTGGAGCGTTCTTCGGCCCGAAGCGGTAGGTGTCGAAGCTCCAGTCAAATGCGCCGTTGCTGGCAGTTGTGCCGAGAGTCAGGTCGCCGGTTCGATTGATGACTTCCGCGCCCGGGCGGATGCTCAGGACATTTTCGAGGCCCGCATTGTTCGCAAGCAGGCGGTCGTGCATCGCATTGTAGCCGGCGCCGAGGAACAGTGCACCGTTTGCCTTGACGCTGCCCTGCACGTTGACTCCCGCGCTCGTGATCGCGCCGCCCTGCGCTTGCGTCGAGCCGGCACGGGTGATGACTCCAGACGTCTGCAGGTCGAAAAGTTGGTAGCCCTCGACCACGATGCTCGACGCATTTTTGATCGTGGCGTTAATCGGCGCCATTTGCAGGTCGGCGTTGCCGGCCGTCTGCGGAGCGCGCAGATGCAGCGTGCCGGTGTAGCGGCCGACGGTTGCGCTGTTTTCGTTGTTCGCTGCGACGCCGAGATCAATTTCCGCTCCGCTGCGAAGATCGAGCAGCGCGTTGGTATCAACGATTCCATTGATCTCCGATCCCGCCTCGAGCGAGATTGCGCCGCCCTTGCCCGCGGCATCGAATGTCTTCGCCGCCACGGTGAGCCTTGCATCACTCGTGAGGACGAGGCTGCCCGAGGAACTCAGCTCGATGCGCCCGCCACGCAGGCCCGAAGCGTCGATCGTTCCGTCCACCGTAATCGAGCCGGAGTCCGCGGAGAGCCGGAATTGATGCGAGAGAATTTCCCCACCGATCGTGACATCGCCATCGTGCACGCGAATGTTGCGGGATTCCGTGAAGTCCGCCGTGTTGAGCTGCGCGTTGAGCGCGTTGAGGCGGTCGAAGCGCCCGGCATCCAGCACAAACGAGCCGTCCCTCCCACCCTTGCCGCCTTTTCCGAGAAGCTCGCCGGCGAGCGTGAAATCGCCCTTCGGCGTGCTGATCGCAAAAGTTCCCGCATTTCCGCCGCCAGTCGCAGCCGCGACGGAAATGGTGGACGACCTGGCGAGCGATACGGAGCCATTGTCCGCAAGCAGATCGATCCTGCCGCCGTCCGTGTATTTCACGAGATCGTTGAACGTCCGTTCCTGGCCGCTGACGTCGAGCTTCCCTCCCACCGTCACGTCGCCGTCCGTCGCATGGAGGCTGAGCAGGCCGCTGGGCATGTAAACATCGGTGTTCGCGGCAATGCGGGTGGCTTCCAGCGAGAGAGTGGCCCCGAGGCCGGGATTGGCGGGCACGGCGTCCGCAGCGGAGCGACTGCCGGAGAGGGTGATGCTGCCGTCGGCAAGAATCCGATGGTTGGCGGAATTTTCCGCATCAATGTAAGGCGTCGTCACCGTCAGGTCGCCGTGCGCGGCAAACCGTCCCGAGCCCGTGAGATGGACGTGGTCCGAGGCGCCGAGCGCGATGTTTTGGAATTGCTCGATGTCGAGGCGGCCGCTGCCGAGGTTGATGGTATCGGCCTGGAACGCGAGCGTGCCGCCGGACGGCGCAATGCTGGCGGGCGCCGTTCCCCTCGCGCCATTATCGAGCGTGATGTCGCCGGCGCTGAAGGTCACGCGGCTGTCCGCGGCAAAGAAACCGCGAATCGCCGCCGCGTGCAGAGCGAGCGAACCGTCAATATTGAGTTTGCCCGAGCCGTAGATATCAATCGTCGTGTAGCTCAGCAGCGAGAGCGACTCGACGCCTTGCAAATCGCGCAGCGCCGCACCCGCGAGAACAAGCCCGACCGTCGGCTGCAAATTCCCCGCCCCATTGAGCTGCACGCTGATCTGGCCGCTGTTGAGCGAGACGAAATCGCCGAGCAAATGGGCGTGCGGATCGAGCGAGGTGGCGTAGCTGGAATCGAGCGTGAGGCTGGTGCCGGAAATGCGGGCGTTGCGGCCGATCGTCATTTTCGCGTCAGTGGCCGCGGTCACGCCGGTGCGGATGCTCCTCGCGTTGGAATCGCTGCTCACGCGCAGCAACTCGCCGTCGCCGTTGATCAGCAGCGTTTGTGCGTCGTCGCCCATGCTGCCGATCTGCGAAATTTCCGCGCCGTTGCCGACGGTGAGCTGTTTGTTCGCGACGAGGATCAATTCCGGCGCGCTGAGCGGCGAACCGGCATTGTCCACCGTGATGTTGCCGGTCTTCACGTCCACCGTCGTGCCGTCCGCGGTCGTGTTGCGAATGCCGCCGATGAGCAGGCTCTCCGCGCCGAAGCTCGTGAGGTCCGCGGCATGCAGCACGAGCACGTCGTCCTGCTTTTTCGCGCTGGCCAGCTTTGCGCGCGAGCCGGCGATGACGATGTCGGCGGGACTGCTGATATCAATGTAGGCGCCGATGCCGCTGCGGGACGGCTGGGCGGCGACCGCGCCTTGCAGTCGCAGCGTCTTGCCGGCCTCGAACACGAGATGCCCGGAATCCATGGGGACACGCGGAACGGTCACACCAAGAGCGCGTGCGCTCTGGCGCAGAAAACTATTCGCGTAGTAGTCGTCGTATTCCGCGCGCTGCCCGAGCACCGTGGCATTGATGACTTCGAACTGGCTGAGCACGTCCGGCTGGACGCGCGCGGTGTTGAGCGAGTTGTAGCGGTAGCCGGAGACGAGCGTGGAACCGTCGGGCATGAGCAGCGTGTCGCGCGGCGTGGCGCTCCTCGGCGTGACGAGCATCGCGCCGGGAAGGAGTGCATAGTGCGCGGGGAGCAGCGTGTAGCTGCCCGCGGGAAGATCGCCGGTGCCGTTGAGATAAACGCGATCGCCGACGGACAGGCCGCCGTTCACATAGCCGGTGTCGGTGCCAAAATTCGCCAGCGCCGCGGGGGTTTGGTTGAACGGCGCGAAGGGCGCGTAATCCGCCTCGTAGCCGGGAATCACCGCGAAGCTGTTCGTGGAGGCAAGGATGTCCCGGGTGCCGCTCAGGCCGGTCGCCCAGCGATAGGCGTAGAAATTTCCGCCACCGCTGATGTCGAGCGTCGAGCCCTTCTCGGTGACAAGATTTCTCGCGCTGAGGCGGATGTCCTTTGCCGGCAGTCCGCCGCCGGTGATGTCCATGCCGCTCGGGTCAATCCACGACGTACCGTTGGCGACGAGGCCATACGGGATGATCATTTCCCGGCCCGTCACGGGATCGACCGCCGAGATCGACGTGGTGCTTCCATCGCGCAGTTTCAATCGTTGCGCGGTCGCGAACCCGCTGCCCGTGATCGGATCCACGGGTGCGACTCCGGAGCCGTCCCAGCCGAGATTGATCGAGCCCAGCGGAGCGCGCAGCACGCCGCCCTGGAGAATGCGCGTGGCGTAAATGTTCAACACGCCGCCCGCGGAAAGCGGAAGCTGTCGCGCGCCGGCGGCGGCGATCTCGACGATCCCGTCGCGTAACTTCTGCTCGCCGAGCGGAACTTTCGGATCGCCCTTTTTGTGGCCGTCCACGCGATAATCCGAAGCCGCCAGCGTGAAGGTGCTGCCGGTGACCGGATAGATCTGCCCCGCGCGCAGGAAGAGTTTGCCGGCGATGTCGAGTGTGCCGTCGCCGCGAATGTCGCCATTGTCCGCGATGAGCCTGGCGACGCCGATGTTCTGCAACGAAAGATTGCCGATATCAATGAGGCTCGCACGCACCGTGAGACTGCCGGGACCGTGCGTCGGCTTGGCGTGGAAAGTCGCGCCATTCAGGAGACCAAAAGGCTGCGAAATCGAAGGATCAAGCAACTGGAGAGGACCTTTGAACGCCTGCCCCAGCATGACATAGGGCGCCGTGAGCC
>JBOHXO010000400.1:0-5828 GCA_050737475.1 Chthoniobacterales bacterium | reverse complement strand
AGGTAGGGGCGGTCCTGCGCAATCCATTCGCGCAGCGGCTCCCAAAGGCCGGTGGCGCGGAGGTTGCGCGCGCAATCGCCGAACGCACCGACGCCCGGCACGACGACGGCATCACATTCCTCGAGCGCGGCGGGCGCTGTGACAAAGCACGTGTGCGCGCCGACGGCGTCAAGAGCCTTGCTCACGCTGCGGAGGTTGCCGCTGCCGTAGTCGATCACTCCGAGCGTGATCGACGTAGTTGAGAGTTGAGAGTCGATAGTTGAGAGGATGATTCCGGTGACTCCGCCTATCAACACTCAACTCTCAACCATCAACTTTCCTACAAAACGCCCTTTGTGCTCGGCACGCCGGTCACACGAGGGTCGAGTTGCGTGGCGACGTCGAGCGCGCGGCCGAGGGCCTTGAACACGCCTTCCGCCATGTGGTGTGCGTCGCGACCGTAGAGAATCTCGACGTGCACATTCGCCGCGGCATGCACCGCGAATCCGCGCAGGAATTCCTCGACGAGTTGAAACGAGAATCCATTGATCGGTTCGACGCCGCCGGGCGCGCGGTATTCGAGGAACGGGCGACCGCTCAAATCCACGACGCAGCGAGCGAGCGCCTCGTCCATCGGGACATAGGCGTGGCCGTAGCGGCGGATGCCTTTTTTGTCGCCGAGCGCTTTTGTGAACGCCTGACCGAGCACGATGCCGGTGTCCTCGACGGTGTGATGGAGATCCACATCGAGATCGCCGTTCGCGGTGAGCTGCAGGTCGAAGAGCCCGTGCCGCGCGAAGAGCGTGAGCATGTGGTCGAAGAACGGAATGCCGGTTTGAATCGTGGACGCGCCGGAGCCATCCACATCGAGAGTGAGGCGGATGTCGGTCTCGGAAGTCTTGCGGTCGAGCGTGGCTGCGCGGGGCATGGGGATGTTTGTAGTCGGGGTGGAGGGCGATTGCCAGCCGGCAGTCAGGGCTGCTTTTTCTCCGCATCCGCTGCTGCCTTGGCGGAGGCTTTGTTCGCGTCCTGGGCCGCGTGCAGGCGGGTCTCCATGCGCGAGAGTCCCTCGTAACGGGGCCACTCCGCGCGCAGTTGCTCGAGCGTCGTTTGCGCGCCGGCGAATTGATTCGATTCGAGTTCCTCGCTGGCACGGCGAACGAGGCGTGCGCCGGAGGCAAGTGCCTTGCTGTCCGCGGCCGCGAGTTGCTTTTCGATTTGCAGTGCGGAGGCCTGCATGGCCTGCAGGCCCTTTTCGTCGAACGCATAAATCGCATAAAATTTCTGCTGTTTTTGTTGCGCGAGTGCCGCGGCGGCTGCGACCTGGGCGTCCTCCGCGGCCATGGCGCGCTGGATGGGCTGGCGCTGCTCGATGGGCGTGCGATCAATGGCGGCGAGGCGGAGTGCCTTCGTCTGCGGAAGGCTGACGATATCGAGGTTGATCTGTTGCTGGAGCTTGTCGAGGAGATCGGGTGCGAGCCGCAGGCTCTCGACGTAGGCGAGCGAATCGGGATAGGCGCGCTGGAGCAGGTCGAAGCTGTTCATTGCGCCGGGATAATTATTTGTCTCGTAGTTTCTGCGCATGGCATCGAGCACGGCGGCGGCTTCGATCTGGTATTTTTCCGCGGTGAAATCGTCCTTGTCATACCAGACACCGGCGACCTTCACGGAGCCGGCTTTCAGCCTTGCGATGTCGTTGCGGAGGTCGCGGAGTTTCAGTTGCACGTCGGCGGTGCGGGGCGAATTCGGGAAGTCGTGGAGGAATGGCAGCAGTTTTTCGTCAATGAGTTTCTGGCACGTTTTCGTGCCGAGTGCGGTGTCGGGGGATTTGACGTCGCGGATTTTTGCGAACGCAGCCTCATCGCCGGCCTCGACGGCAAACTGTGCGATGTCCGCACGCGAAAGGGTGCGCTGGTCGGTGATCGTCGGCGAATACTGCACCTCGATCGTCACGGATTTATCGTCCGCATTGATGATGCGTCCCTCGATCACTTCGCCGGATTTCATTTTGATCGTATCCGCGGCCGCGATGGCGAGCGGCAGGCAAAGGAGTGCGATGAGGAGGCGGGGGATCACGAGGCGCAAAATACGGTTCCCGCAGGAAATGTAAAACGGCTTATGGAGCGGATTTCGCAAGGCAGAGCCGGGCGGCGCACTCGATCATCGCGACATGGGCGGCGACGCGGGAGTCAATATGGGCTTCGGAAGGCGTCTCGATCGTGAAGATGCGGCAGGCGTTTTGGAAATAGAGAACGAATACCTCGGGATGCTCGGGCATCTCCACGAGGTTAATGACACGACGCATGATGCCTGCGCGGCTGTTGCGGCCCTCGATGGTGCGGCGGGAATCAATCGGCACATGGTGCGAGGCAGCCTGCAGCAATTTTTCCGCCCACCATGGACGCGCCTCGCGCAGCTCGTAGATATAGGCGCCGTTTGCGTCGTAGTCCTCGTGCAGAGCCAGCGCGAGGGCGAAGCGGCGGCCCGCGAGCAAGGCCTTGTGCGCTGCGGTCTGGGGGACGGAGTCGCTGTGATAGGTGCGATTGAGGTCGCGACCATCCTCGTCGCGTCGGAGGTTATTCACGAGGCCCCACGGGTTGAGGCAGGGAAAGGCCATCACGTTGAAATCGTCCGGCACGAATCGCGTGGATGCCACCCATTCCAGACAGGCCTCGGTGGCCGCGGGTTCGTCGCCGTGAATGCCGGCGGAGAGATAAATCCACGGGCGATCTTTTTTGGGACGACGTGTCTCGGCATAAAACAATTCGTAGCCGCTGGCCGATGCGTAGGGCGTGAGCCGCAGGCCGTGCGATCGCGCGACACTGCGCCAGCGGCGGATGAGATGGCCGTAGTCGTGGGCGCGGGCGTGCTGGATGGGCCGGGCGCGTCCCATCAATCAATGAGACGCTTCGTGATGTCGGCGTATGCATCGATCCGGCGATCGCGCAGGAACGGCCAGTGCGTGCGCTGCGTGTCCACGGAATCGAAATCCACCTCGGTGACGAGCACGGCATCGGCATCCGTGGGCGCCTTGTCGAGAATCTGGCCCGACGGATCGCAAATAAAACTCCGGCCCCAAAATTCGATGCCGTCGCCTCCCTCGGGCGTCTCGAGGCCCGTGCGATTCGGCGCGGCGACGTAGCAGCCGTTTGCGATCGCGTGGCCGCGCTGGATCGTTTCCCACGAGCTGTGGTGGCGCTCGCCGTATTTTTCCTTTTCGGACGGATGCCAGCCGATCGCGGTCGGATAGAAAATAATCTGCGCGCCGCGGAGCGCGGTGAGGCGCGCGGCCTCGGGATACCATTGATCCCAGCACACGCAGACGCCGATTTTTCCAAACTTCGTGTCCCACGCCTGGAACCCGAGGTCGCCGGGCGTGAAATAAAATTTTTCGTAGAAGAGCGGATCGTCGGGGATGTGCATCTTGCGATACTTCCCGAGCAGCGCGCCGTCGGCGTCAATGATGACGGCGGTGTTGTGGTAGACGCCGGCCGCGCGGCGCTCGAACAACGACGCGACGATCACCACGCCGAGCTCCTTCGCGAGCGCGCAGAACGCATCGCTCGACGGACCAGGAATCGGCTCGGCGAGCTCGAAGTATTTGTGGTCCTCGGCCTGGCAGAAATACAGCGAGCGGAAAAGTTCCTGCAGGCAGATGATCTGCGCACCGCGTGAGGCGGCCTCGCGAATGCCGCGAACGGCCGCGGCGAAGTTTTCGTCCGCGCTGTCGGTGCAGCGATTTTGAACGAGGCCGATTTTCATGAGCGGTGATGAGTGGCGAGTGGCGAGTGATGAGTGATGAGTGATGAGTGATGAGTGATGAGTGGATGAATGCTTGTCACTCATCACTTGTCACCCGGCACTATCTTTATGCTTTCGATTTCGACGCGCTTTGTGGGCTTGCTCACTTCGTCGTGGCCGTTGTCAATGATCGGAGTTTTGGAAATTTTTGTGAGCACGTCGTCGCCTTTGATGAGCTGGCCGAAGCAGGTGTATTGGCCGTCGAGGGACGGCGCATTTCCGAGCATGAGGAAGAACTGGCTGCCGGCGCTGTCCACATCCTGCCCGCGAGCCATGGAGATCACGCCGCGCACATGTTTTTTGTCGCTGAACTCGGCCTTGATCTTGTAGCCGGGATCGCCGGTGCCCCACATGAATTCCTTCGATGGATCCTTGGTGAGCGGGTCGCCGCCCTGGATCATGAAGCCGGGAATGATGCGGTGGAATGCGGTGCCGTTGTAGAAGCCCGACTTCGCGAGCTTGATGAAATTCGCGACCGTATTCGGCGCGACATCGGGCCAGAAGGCGACGACCATCGTGCCGTCGGTGGTCTTGATGACGGCGACTTCGCTCGCGGGAGTTTTCGCGGGTTCGGATGGCGGCTTCACGTCGGCGGCGCGCAGCGAGATGGCCGAAAGGACGGCAAGGGAAAGCAGGAGAGTTTTCATCGGGGCAACCATTCCACCACTTTCGCAGCGCTGTCACGCGCGATTCGCTTTACAATGTTGTTCGCGATTTGGATGCTCGGCGGCTCACATGGAAAACATCCGTATCCTCATGAAGACCTCGAAGGGTGACATCGCGATCACGCTCTTCGCCCCGAAGACCCCCGTGACCGTCGCGAATTTCATCAATCTCGCGCAGCACGGCTACTACGACGGCATCAAGTTTCACCGCGTGATTGCCGATTTCATGGTGCAGGGCGGCGATCCCGCCGGCACGGGCGGCGGCGGACCGGGCTATAATTTCGAGGACGAATTCGACAAGTCGCTCAAGCACGACAAGCCCGGCATCCTCTCGATGGCGAACCGCGGGCCGAAGACGAACGGCAGCCAGTTTTTTATCACGCATGTGCCGACGCCGTGGCTCGATGGCAAGCACACGGTCTTCGGCGAAGTGACCGAGGGGCAGGACGTCGTGAACAAGATCGCGCAGGGCGACACGATCACGGGAATCGAAGTGCTCGATTCACCGAAGGAGCTTCTCACCGCGCAGGCCGACCGCATCGCCGTGTGGGACAAGAAACTCGGCTAGATAGCCGGGCGGTTTTTCGGGCCGTAGGCCAGCACGCGCACCGCATCGAGCGTGGCGAGACCGCCTTTCATCATCGGCGCAACCTCGGCCCAGAACGCGTTGATTTTTTCCGCGTCGTCCACGATCTCGACGACGACGGGAAGGTCGGCCGAGAGCTGCAGAATCTTCGCCGTATGCAGGTGGCTGCTCGCGCCGAATCCCATGGGGCCGCGCAGCACGGTGGCGCCGGCGAGCTGCATTTCGCGGGCCTTGACCACGATCGCCTCGTAGAGCGGCTCGTGGCCGTACCGGTCGGTTTCGCCGAGGTAGATGCGCAGAAGGGTGGCGTCGGAGGGTGGGGTTTGCATGGGATTTATCGGAGGATAATGGCTCGTGCGGCGAGCGCTCCGAGCCAGACGGCGATGAGACAGAAGACGACGGAGAAGACGATGTTCATGCCGGCCCAGCCCCATTGGCCGTCGTTTGCGAGCAGCATGGTCTGCAGGCCGAAAGAGGAAAACGTCGTATAGCCGCCGAACACGCCGATCATCACTCCCTGGCGCACGACGGGGGAAACGAGCAGCGGACCGTCGGGTTCGGTGAGGCCGCCAAAAAAGCCAATGGCGAAGCAGCCGGTGACATTCACGACGAGGGTGCCGAGAGGAAACGGATGGTCGAGACGATCGGCGATCCACAACGACAGCGCCATGCGAAGCGCGCTTCCGATCGCGCCGCCCGCCATGACAGCAACGTAGGTTTGAATGAGCATGATTCTTCCGTTTTGGAGGTAGGAATCATCAGCCTTGGGGGGCGGTTCGGCGGGGGAAATCCCCACC
>JBOHXO010000399.1:0-3178 GCA_050737475.1 Chthoniobacterales bacterium | reverse complement strand
CGCGAATCCCTCCTCGTAACGCAAAAGCGCGGACCCGAGATTCCCGGCGCCAACGAGCACGACCGGCTGCAGGCTGGTGCGGCCGAGCGCATCGGTAAGCCGCGCGCGCAACGTGACGATGTCGTAGCCGAGGCCGCGCTTCCCGAGCTGACCGCAATAACCGAGGTCCTTGCGAAGCTGCGTGGGCTTCACGCCGGCGACCTTCGCAAGAGCCTCGGAGGAAACCGTCGCCGTAGTCCCACCTGCCAATCGCTCGAGGCAGCGCTTGTAGAGCGAAAGGCGATAGACGGCTTTGCGGGGGATGGACTCCTTCATGACTTTGTGAAAAGGAGCAATGTTTTACTCCAGTTGTCAACCGGAGCCGCTGGGAAAAACGTCACAGGATCGCAGGATCTCCGTAGAGCGTGAAATTCTGGGCTTCCGTGATGCGCACATCCATCACCTGCCCCACATGGCGGGGAGCGCCTTCGAAGACAACGATCTTGTTCGTGCGCGTGCGGCCCGTGAGGCGATCCGAATTGTAGCGGCTGGAACCCTCGCACAAAATTTCCATCCGCTGGCCGACGCAGTCCGATAATTTTCGGCGCGCCGAGGCGTTGACGATCTCCAGCAATTCCTGGTTGCGCGCTTCCTTCACCGATTCGGGAAGTTGTCCGTCCATCGTCGCGGCGGGCGTGTCGCGGCGCGGCGAGTAGCGAAAGACGAATGCGTTGTCGAACGCCACCTCCTCCGCCAGCGATTTCGATGCGGCGAAATCCTCGTCCGTCTCGCCGGGGAAGCCGACGATGATGTCCGTGGTGATCGCGATGTCCTCGCGCGCGACGCGTAGTTTTTCGACGAGCCGCAGAAATTGCTCGCGCGTGTAGGTGCGGTGCATGCGCTTGAGAATTGCGTTCGAGCCGGATTGCAGCGGCAGGTGCACGTGCTCCATGAGCCGCGGCAGTCGCGTGAGTGCGCCGACGAGATCGTCGCGATAGCCAATCGGATGCGGCGAGGTGAAGCGCAGCCGCTCGAGCCCCAGCACGTCGTGCACCGCCTCGAGCAATTGCACGAACGGGCTTTTGCCGTCCACTTTCGGAAATTCGTGGCGGCCGTAGAGATTCACGATCTGCCCGAGCAGCGTGACCTCCTTCACGCCGCGCTCCACGAGCCCGCGCACTTCCCCGACGATTTCCGCGATCGGCCGCGAACGTTCCGCGCCACGCGTCGAAGGAACGATGCAAAACGTGCAGTGCATGTTGCAGCCCTGCATGATCGAGACGAACGCCGAGACCTGCGCGTCGCGCAGCGTGTGCTCGCGGATCGTATTCTGCGAATCCACCTCCTCGCCGATGTCCACAATGGCGCGGCGCTGGTCGTCCATCAGCGAGTCCATGCGCTGCCGCAGCAGGTCGTCCACGTAGTCCGCGACGCGATGAAATTTTTGCGTGCCGACGACGAGATCCACGTTCTTCGCGGACTCCAGCAACTCCGCGCCGCGGCTCTGCGCCATGCAGCCGAGGTAGCCAAAGACGAGATGCGGACGTTTTCTCCGAAGTTTTTGCAGCATGCCCATTTTGCCGATCGCCTTCTGCTCGGCCATATCGCGCACACTGCACGTGTTGAGCAGAATCACGTCCGCGTCGCCTTCGTCACCGGTGAGCCTGTAGCCGCGCGCAGCCAGCGTCTGCGCGACATGGTCGGAGTCGCGCTCGTTCATCTGGCACCCGTAGGTCTTGATATAAACACTCGGCATCGGCGGAACGGAAATCCTACTCCGCGTGCGCCGCGATTTCCAGCGGTGATGCGATCTTCGCAAAAAACCACTTGTGTTCATCCGAACGACGGCTGGATTCTTTCGGTGATGTCGAATCTCCCGCCCGCCCAACTCGGCTACACCATGCCCGCCGAATGGGAGCCACACGAAGCGACCTGGCTTTCGTGGCCGCACCGCACGTGCATCAGCTTTCCGGACAGCTACGACCGCGTCGTTCCCACATTCGTGAAAATGGTGAAGGCGCTCGCGGAATCCGAAACCGTGCGCATCAACGTGATGGACGCCGGGCAGGAGGCCGAGGTGCGCCGCGTGCTCAATGGCGCGCCGCCCGAGCGCATCGAGTTTCACCACATTCCCACGAACGAGCCGTGGTGCCGCGACCACGGGCCGATTTTTTTGCGCCGTAAGGAAAAGCCGCGGCTGGCCATCGTGGACTTCGGCTACAACGCTTGGGGCTGGAAATATCCACCCTGCGACGACGACGACGACGTGCCCACTCTCGTCGGCGAGCGTCTCGGCATGGACGTCTTCGACTGCGGCGACTTCATCCTCGAGGGCGGCTCGATTGACGTAAACGGCGAGGGCGCGCTGCTTACCACCGAGAGCTGCCTGCTGAATCCGAACCGCAATCCCGACCTCACCCGCGACGATATCGAAAAGAATCTTCGCGACTGGCTCGGCGTGAAAAAAATCATCTGGCTCGGCGACGGCATCGAGGGCGACGACACCGACGGCCATGTGGATGACATCACGCGGTTCGTGAGCCAGAACATGGTCGTCACCGTGGTCGAGGAGGACGAGCAGGATTCCAATTACGAGCCGCTGCAGGCGAACCTCGAGCGGCTGAGGGCCGTGACATTACGCAAGGACGTGCCGCTGGAAATCCACCAACTGCCGATGCCCTCGAGAATCATGCGTGACGGCATCCGCCTCCCCGCGAGCTACGCGAATTTCTACATCGCAAATTCCGTCGTGCTGCTGCCCGTCTTCGGCGAGTGCAACGACGCGTGGGCGAAGTCCGTGATCGAGGAGGTTTTTCCAAAGCGCAAGGTCGTGCCCATTGACTGCCGCGAATTGATCTGGGGCCTCGGCGCGTTCCATTGCCTCACCCAGCAGCAGCCGAAGGCCTGAGCGATGCATCAATTCCTCGATGAGCTGAATACCAATCCGGCCTACCGCCATCTGCTCATCAACCACGTGCCGATCATCGGGCTCGCGGCCGCGGCGCTGGTGCTGTTCATCGCGCTTTTTTTTCGCAGTCGGGCCGCGCAGATTCCCGCGCTCATCGTCGTTTTGTTGATGGCCGCCTCCGCCGTGCCCGTGCACAAAACCGGCGAGGCCGCCTACAAACAGGTGCGCGCTCTCACGGACGACGCCGGCGCGGACTGGCTCGACGAACATTCCGATCGCGCAGACAAAGGC
>JBOHXO010000398.1:0-1889 GCA_050737475.1 Chthoniobacterales bacterium | reverse complement strand
AAGGGACAGGGCCAGTTCTCCCTTCGCTCCATTCCACGGCTGGGGCACCAAAATGCAATTGGCCACGACATCGCCGGCCCCTTCCAGATTCGCCGGGCTGTCATCCACAAACGCTTCGGCGCCACCGAGCCTTTCGATCACCCGCGCCTTGGGCTCGTTCTCGTCGGGAACAACATCCCCGACACGTCGTGCCGGCACGAAATGAAAATGCCGGATCCATCTGCCAAAATGCGTGAAAAGCCACCCGCTTGCGTGCGGGATCGTGGCGATGGGCCTGGCGGTCAACACATGGTGCTCGAAGCAAAACCCATGCTCGCGGAACCAATCCCTTACGGCAGGGACCGGCTGCATGTCGCGGGCCTCGGGGGAAATCCGAAATGCATCGAGCGAGTCGAGATAATCCTGCATCGGGATCCCAAGCAAAGCATTGGGCGGATTCTCACGCAAATCCTCGAAGCGCACGCGCCGGGCGTCGCGATTCCTCGCATAAAACCAATCCAGCCACGAATGCGTCAATGTATTCAGTGTATCGTCGAGATCCCAGACGATGCGCTTTTTCAACGGCGACATCCCAGGCTACTCGATCCAATAAGTCACGTAGGTCTTGCGCGCCTTGTTCGCGGTCACCGCAGGGTCGGTATAAAAGGAATCCTGCACGACATGCGTGGAGGAAATTTCCTCGAAGATCACACCGGCTTCCGTCGCGAACCAATGTTTGACCCCCGGCTCCACAAGCACCGAATCCCCCGTGCTCAACTCCTGGATCTCCCCATCCAGGCTGATCTTCATCGAGCCGAACAGGACGAAAAACGTCTCCTCCTTGACCTTGTGGCAATGCTCCGGATGAGTCTGCCCGGGCAGCATCACGATGGCTTTTTTGCAATAGCTGCGATTGACGAAACTGAGCAGCACGGCGCCCGTCTCATCGAAGCGCTCCAGCCCGAAGTGGTGCGAAACCTCGACATCCGCCTTGCTTGGCAACGGCACCTTGCTGGCGCGCACAAATTCCCTCACCTTCTCCACGATCGTCTTCACCGCCGCCCGGCGATCCGAGCTGGCCGTATTCTCCCGGCTGATCGCGGCGTTTGCCGGAATGTCCGCGGTCGCCACAAAATCCACATACTTGGAAAGGTCATTGGCCGTGAATTGCCCGGGGGAAGTCGGGATCGCCATGAAAACTTTTTCCATTTGGATCGTCTCTCCCGCCTTGATCGCCTCGCGCGCAAAGGCGCCGCGGCGCAAAGCGTGAAGCTCCTTCAACTCCGAGGCGGTGAATGGCGCACGGTCGCCCGATATTCCACACATCACGCCCGCTTCCATCGCGGCTTCGATCCATGCCGCTGTCTGGGCCGGCGTCGAGGAATAGGCGTTCAAGGAGTATTTCTCGGTCGGCAACCCCACGTGACGCTCGAGAATGAGAGCTCCTTTTGCAACGGCCAGCTTCACCGGATCAAGCTCGCCGGGCGATTCGTGCGTGGAAAAACCCACGGGCACCGACGGGTAGCGATTTTTCAGGAGATCAATTTGATTCAGGTTCAGCAGATTCGTGGGGGTCGGATATTCCGCCACGCAATGCATCAACGCGAAGTCCCGCTTCCTGTGCTCAAAGAAACTTACGACACGGTCAATATCCTCGAGCGGCACTCCACCCACGGACCCGATGACCGGCAGGCTGGCCGTCGCGATTCGCTCCAGCAACGACCAGTCGGTGAAGGAACAACTCGCAATTTTGATGAAGTTGAACCCGTGCTTTTCGATCAAATCAATCGAGGCTTCGTCGAAGCCCGTGCAGACGGTCAGAAATCCCAACTTCTCGGCCTCCCCTTTCAGCTGCAGGAATTCCTGCTCGCTCAGCCGGGTCTCACGAAAGCGTTTCACATACTTGATGT
>JBOHXO010000397.1:0-3912 GCA_050737475.1 Chthoniobacterales bacterium | reverse complement strand
TGGGGCTCGTTCACGCCGCGCTTCGGGCTTTTCTCGATTGATTATGCGACCGGCACGGAGCGGCTCGTGGAGGACCACCTCGGCGACCGGCCGTCGGAAACGTATGCGCGATTGATCGCGGCGACGGAGAAGGCGCTGGCACGTTAAGTTTGCGCGCCGGGGCAATCCGGTGCAAAAGAAGGGTTCGTCATTCGATGAATAATTTTCCGCTTTCACGCCGGCTTCTGCACGCTTTTGCGGTGTTCACGGCCATCTTCACGTGGCTCGCCGTCATCAGCGGCGGCTCGGTGACGTCGCGCAACGCGGGCATGGCCGTGCCCGACTGGCCGTCGTCGTTCGGCTACAACATGTTTTTGTTTCCGGTGTCGAGATGGGTCGGCCCGATTTTTTACGAACATTCTCACCGTCTGATGGCGAGCACCGTGGGTATTCTTCTCATCGCGCTGGTCGTGGCGTTGATGCTCGCGGAGCCGCGGCGATGGGTGAAGGTGCTGGGCTTTTGCGCGGTGGGCTCGGTGGTTCTGCAGGGCGTCGTTGGCGGGCTGCGCGTGGTGCTCAACGAGGCCCAGATCGGAATCCTGCACGGCGTCCTTGCGCAATCGCTGCTCGTTCTTATTTCCCTCATCGCTGCCGTCACGAGCCGCCCGTTCGTCGCCGGCAAATGGTCGCTTCCGCGCGACATCGGCGTGTGGCGCTGGATCGCGCTCGCACTCGTCGGGATTGTCTTTGCGCAGTTGATCGTCGCGGCTACGATGCGCCACGCGCACGCCGGGCTTTCCATTCCCGATTTCCCCGCCGCCTACGGCCGCGTGCTGCCCGACACCGATCCCGCGGCCATCGCAGCGATCAATGCGAAACGCGCAGCGATTGGTGAGCCGCTCACGACCGCCGGTCTCATCTGGCTGCAAATGGCGCACCGTTTCCTCGCGGCCGGCATATTGATCCTCGCTGCCGGTCTGGCATGGCACGGCAAAAAAGTCGGCGCGCCGCGCATGACGCTGCTGCTGCTCGCGATGGTCGCTGCGCAAATCACGCTCGGCATGTGGACGATCTGGTCGAACAAGGCCGCCGACATCGCCACGGCGCACATGGCGCTCGGCGCGCTCACGCTCGTCGTCTCCGCGCTGCTCGCGTTCCGCTTTTTTGCGATGCACGCCGGCCAGCGCAACGAATTGCTCGAATTTTCCACGCCTCCGCAGTAGTCCCGCACTCCGCTCGATCGGATTCCCAACAACCCATGAAGACCGCAACCGAAACCGCCGCAGAGCCGCAGTCGTGGCTGTCCGACCTCGCCGAATTGGTGAAGGCCCGGCTCTCGCTGCTCGTGCTCGCGACGACGCTCGTCGGCTTTCTGCTCGGGCAGGGAAGTGAGCCGCTCGAATGGGCCGTACTCCTCGCGACGCTGCTCGGCACGGCTCTCAGCGCGTGCGGCGCCGCGGCGCTCAATCAATGGTGGGAGCGCGACGTGGACGCGTTGATGCGGCGCACGCGCTCGCGGCCGCTGCCGGCGGGCCGCATGCATCCGAAGGACGCATTGATCTTTGGCATTCTGCTTTCCGTGCTCGGTGTCGCGGGCCTTGCGGTCGTCAATCTTTTCAGCGCCGTGCTGGCGTTCGCGACCATCGTTGTTTACGTGCTCGTTTACACGCCGCTCAAGCGCATCAGCGCGATCAACACGCTCGTCGGCGCGATTCCCGGCGCGCTGCCGCCGCTCATCGGCTGGATCGCCGCGACGGGCGAGGCGAGCACGCCGGGCTGGGTGCTGTTTGCGATTTTGTGGTTCTGGCAGATGCCGCACTTCCTCGCCATCGCGTGGATGTATCGCGACGAATACGCATCCGCCGGCTTCATCTTCCTCACCGGCCGCGACAACGCCGGCGCCGCCACGGCGCGGCAGGTGGTGCTCTACACGTTGTGCCTCGTGCTCGCGAGCCTCGTGCCCGCATTCATCGGGTTGAACTCGCCATGGTATTTCGCCGGCGCGCTCGCGTTCGGCGCGGCATTCTTCGTGCCGGCGCTGCGGTTTGCCCTGACGCGTTCACGTGAATCCGCGCGGGTGTTGTTCTTCGCCTCGATCATTTACCTGCCTCTGCTGCTCACGCTGCTCGTGGTGACGCGCGCCCATTGATGAAAACGAAACCGCCGCAGGTCCACTGGGAGCCGAATCCCACGCGTGTTCCATGGATCTTGTGGGGCGTCCTCCTCGTGGTCGCGGGAATCATCGGGATGGGGGAACTTTACTGGATCAAAAGGGCGCATAGAGACTCGACTCCGCCCCTTCCCGTGCTGACCACGGTGCCGGATTTTTCATTCACCACCGAGACCGGCGCGACGATCACGAAAAAAAGTCTCCTCGGCAAAATCTGGATCGCGGATTTCATTTTTACGCGCTGCGCCGGGCCATGCCCGCTCATGACGGAAAAAATGCGCCAGATTCAAACGGCGTCGCGCAATCTCGATCGAGGCAACATCCAGCTCCTTAGCGTGACCGTTGATCCCACCTACGACACGCCCGAGGTGCTCGCGCGCTACGGCGGCAAAATCGGCTCGAATCCCGACCACTGGTCGTTCGCCACGGGAGAGCCGGAGAAGATCGAGCAATTCATCACCAAGGGCATGCTGCTCGGGCTGTCAAAGGACGGCGAGGGGATGCCCGTGCATGCGCAGAAGTTCGTGGTCGTGGACCGCGAGGGATACGTGCGTGCCTATCACGATCTGGGCGATGCGGCGGTGCTGCAGGATGTCATTGCGGATATCGACAAGCTCAGTCGCGAGAAGCACACGCCGAGAAAGAAAAAACCGTGACGGCCTCCGACGCGACCACATGGCTGCCTTCGGTCAACGCCACGCTCAACGGCCTCAGCGCGCTCTTCATCCTCGCGGGCTGGTGGTTCATCAAGCACGAGCGCAAGCTCGCCCACATCGCCTCCATGGTGGCGGCTCTCACGACCTCCACGCTTTTTCTCGCGTGCTATCTCACCTACCACTGGCTCAAGGCCGGGCACGTCACGAAGTTCGCGCACGACGGCTGGCCGCGCGACGTTTACATTCCGCTGCTCACGAGCCACACGATCCTTGCGGTCGCCGTGCTGCCGATGATCATTTGTACGGTCATTCCCGCGTTGCGCGCGCGCTACGACAAACACAAACGCATCGCGCGCTGGACGCTTCCCGTCTGGCTCTACGTCTCGGTCACCGGCGTGCTTGTCTATTTCTGGCTCTACCAATGGTTCCCCGGCCCGGTGCAATAGACCGGCGCTTGCGCGAAGCGGGGCGGGAATTTTTCAAAAATCCCTCTTGACCAGCGCTGGGGAAACGGGCACATTCCGGACTCTTTTTCGCTGCACGCCAGCGCACCCGTTTTTTACATCATGGCCAAAGAAGTCGTCGCTACAATCAAACTCCAGATCCCGGCCGGGCAGGCAAATCCCGCGCCTCCGGTCGGCCCTGCGCTCGGACAGCAGGGCGTAAACATCATGGCCTTCTGCAAGGAATTCAACGCCGCCACGCAAAAGCAGGCCGGTGACATCCTTCCCGTCGTCATTACCGTTTTCAAGGACAAGACATTCACGTTCATCACGAAGAACCCGCCCGCGGGCATCCTCCTCAAAAAAGCCGCGAACATCGCCGCCGGTTCGAAAGAGCCGAACAAGGTGAAGGTCGCCAAGCTCACCAAGAAGCAGGTGATGGACATCGTGAAGATCAAGATCAAGGACATGAATGCCAACAGCGAGGAAGCCGCCTTCCGCACGCTTTGCGGCACCGCCCGTCAAATGGGCATCGAAGTCACGGAATAAGTCTCAGACAGAATTAACAGAATTTACAAAATTGAGGAAAAGCGAAGCAGCCTCCTCCCAATTCCGCTAATTCCGTAAATTCTGTCTAAAAAATAAATAACAACCGCAGGAGGGC
>JBOHXO010000396.1:0-3555 GCA_050737475.1 Chthoniobacterales bacterium | reverse complement strand
CCTTGCTGAAAGGCAGTTCGCCCACGACGAACTTGCCATTCGCCACGTAGGCGGTGGGCGTGATTTTTTGCAGCACGAGACCGGCGATGAGTCCGAGCACAACGCCGCCCGCGAGCAGAAAGAAATTGTTGATGAGAAAGCGCAGCGCCTGCTGCAGGCCGAACACCTCGATGCTGGTTGATCCCGGCTGCTCGATTTCCCAGTTGCTCGGCGCGTGCATTGTCGCTTAGAGGAAATTCCTGGGCACGGTGATCACGTCGCCGGGTTTGAGGAGGAGGTTTTGAACGATGTCCTGGCCGAGCATCATGCGGCGCAGATCGAGCTCGTAGACCTCGACGACGCCGGCATTCTGGCGCACGAGTTTCACGCGGCGTTTGTTCGCCAGCGGGGTGAAGCCGTTGGCGGAGGCGATGCCGTCCATCACGCGCATGGGAGCGCCGCCCATGGTGGTGTGAATCTGGTGAAAGACTTCGCCGAGGACGGTGATTTCGTCCGGACGAAACTCGATGATCTCGATGCTTGAAACGCCGGAGAAGCTGCGGCGGAGCACTTTCTCGAATGCCTCCTTCGACAGGCCGCGCACGTATTGCGGACCGCCGGGAGTGTCGATATTCCCGTTCTGCTCGACCTCGACAGTGGAGTGCGTGCCATCGGGGAATGCCAGTTCGGCGCGGTCGAGTGTCGCCATCACATAAGGCGTGGTCGTTACCGAAATGGGCTTCGGAAGCCCGGCCGGGGACTGAGGCGGGCGCTGCGTCACGCAGCCCACAAACAGAATGGCCATGCCTCCGGCCAGGATGAGTCTATGCAACACTTGCATGGATATTAGCCGCAGAGGTGCCTGCCTTGCAATCCTGCGCATCGCCGGGCGTCGGCGTCAGAACTGCACGTTCCAGCCGATCGAGAGCCGGAGTTGTGTGACGGGCAGGCCCTGGCCCTTGATGTTGCTGGAATTCTGGTAGCCGATTTTTGCGAAGATGCGCGATGCGCCCGGGGTGTCCTGATCGGCGAATGCGTAGGCCAGCTCGAGTTCGGGACGCCATTGCAATGTGACCTGGTGCGAGGTTTCGAATTCGTTGAACGCGAGGCCGAGGTAGGGCGTGAGGTAGTAGTTGCCGCCGAGATAAAACTCGTTGCGGAACTGCAGCAGCGTGGAGACGTAGTTGTCGTTCTCGGTGAATTCATTGAAGACGTATTCGCGATCGTATTTGAACGTGAAGCGGTAGCGCGGGCCCCAGTCGAAGGTTGTGTAGCCGTTGAATCGCACGCCGGAGAGATCCTGGCGGCCGGGGACATTGCCATCCATGTCGAGCGCGCCCCAGCCGATGTAAAACTCGGTGTAGATGCGGGGGTCGGGCTGGCCCTGGAATCCGGTCCCGAAAATATACTCGCCGCCCGCGAAGCCACGATCGGGCTGCGTGTAATGATATTGCGCCCAGAGGATCGCCTTCGTGCTGTGCAACGCGAGGTAGGTGAGTTCCTGCTTCGTGTTCCAGGTGTTGAAATTGATGTAGGTGGGATCGGGGTGGTAGAATAGGAAGTAGTTGAACGACTGCCGGAGGCCGATCACCTCGCTGAGCTTGTATTCGCCGAAGACCCCCGGAATCACGCGCACGCGCTCAGTGCGGTTCGTGAGCTCGACGAGCAGGAGGTTGCTGCCGGTGATGTCCGACGCGTAGAGGAACGGGCGCCAGATCGCCGACGAACGCCCGATGCGCCCGGTCAATTCCAACCGCTGGTTGTAGGCGCTGAGGTCGGGATGTTCGAAGAAGATGTCGCCATAGCCTTCGTAGAATCCATGCATCGCGAAGATCGTGTCGTAGGTCGGCGTGTAGATGGAATCGGGCGAGCCGAGCTGGAATTCCACGCCCGCGCGCGGTGTGAAATAGAAATCGCTGATCGTATTCGTGGGCGTGAGGTTGACGTTCGAGTCGTAGGACTGCGCGAAGCTGAAGAACGGATAGATTTCGAAAAGCCCGGGGCGGAAAAACTTAGGCCGCAGTCCGCGTGCCGGCTCGTTGATGGCCGACGGGCGAAATGTCGCGGGATCGGGCGCGGGGAGGAAATCCGGAGCCGGCGTGGCGAAGAGCGTGTCGTAATAAGGGCGCGTGAGACGGTAGAGCGGCTGGTAGCCGGACTCCTCCTGCTCGGGCGCGGGAAGCACGGGAAGCGCACGCTCGCTGAGGCCGGGAGTCACCGTGCCGGTGAGGCGTTCGCCGGGCGAGTTCGGCTCGCCGATCCATTCGGGGATGATATCGGAGGTGTCCTGCGCGCGCAGGATGGCGGCGGAAAAAACGAGCAGGCCCGCGAGGAAAAGTCCGGGAGGAAGCGGGCGCCTACGTTTTCGGCGCGGAGGGAACATCATCGAGGCACTTCTTTTTGGCTTCGACGAGACATTGGCGAAGCTCCTGGATGCTGAGCGGTTTTTCCAGCACGCGCAGGATTTCGAGTTGCGCGACGCGCTTGCGATCAATCAGGTCCGGCCAGCCGCTGAACATGATGATGGGAACGCGAATGCCTTTCTCGCGCAACGCCGAGGCAATGTTCAGGCCGTTGCGGGCGGAGTGCGGATTGCCGTCAATGGCGTAATCAATGAGAAGCACATCCACTTTTTCCGCTCGCAGGATTTCGTCGAGACGGTCCGGGGAAACGGTGTGAATCGCCTCCCATCCGCTTTGCTGGGCAATGCGGCAGATGATTTCACCAACGGGACTCTGGTCATCAACGACAAGTAACTTCATGGATTTCGCGATTTCCTTACTACCGCTTGAGTCTTCATGCGAGATTATTGCGCCTAGTAGGCGTTCTTCGGCGGCCTGAGCGTGAGGAACATGATTTTGAAGTCGAGCCAAAGGCTCCAGTTTTCGACGTAATACAAATCGTATTCGATGCGCTCCTCGATGGATGTATTGCCGCGCAGCCCATGCACGGCGGCCCAGCCGGTGAGGCCGGGCTTGCATGTGTGGCGCAGATTGTAATAGCGGATCGTATCCTCGTAGCGATCAACCGACTCGAGGCGCTCCGGGCGCGGGCCGACGAGGCTCATGTCGCCGCGCAGCACGTTCCAGAATTGCGGGAGTTCGTCGAGATTCCACTCGCGCATCAACCGGCCGATCTTCAGCCGCCGCGGATCATTCTCGACGGTGATCAGCACGCCCTCCGCCTCCGCGTCGAGTCGCATCGAGCGCAGCTTGATCATGTTGAAAACCTTCTCGCCGATCCCGCGGCGCTGCTGGAGGTAAAACACGGGGCCGGGCGACTCCATGTAGATGAGTGCGCACATCACGGCGATGATCGGCCCGCCGATGCAAAGCCCCACGAGCGCGCCGGCAATGTCCACCGTGCGCTTGAGCATGCGGTTGATCATCGTGTCGTGGTGCAGGTCGTTGATTCCGATTACCGGAATGCCCGCGCGCACGCGCACGCTGAGCTTCGACGCCCAGATATCGATCGTGGACGGTATCACTTTGAGGCTGATCAACTCTCTCGCCATGACCTCGGCAATTTCGCGGCGATCCTTTGGCGAGACAATGTTCGCGTCAATCAGCACGAGCG
>JBOHXO010000395.1:0-6099 GCA_050737475.1 Chthoniobacterales bacterium | reverse complement strand
TGTCTTTGCGGAGCTGGATGACGGCGCTCATGTCGCATTCGTTGAACGTCGTGAGGATCGCGGCGTTGTGCTGCGCGGCGACGAGCTGCGTGGCGATCTTGCGGCGGAGCGGGGAAAGTTTTTTGCGCGTGGTGCGTGAGCCGTCGTCGGTCTTCGGCGCAGGCGCAGCCTTGGGCGGCTCGGGTGCGGGTGCGGGCTTCGATTCCGGCGCGGGAGCAGCCGGGGCCTCGACGGCTTTGGGCTCTTCCTTCTTTTCCTTCGCGGCTTTTTTGGGCGCCGCGGTCGTGGCAGCGCCGCCGGCTTCGAGTGTTGCGACGACCTGGCCGATCTTCACTTCTTCGCCCTCAGGCACGGAAATTTTCAACGTGCCGGACTCGGTGGCGTTGACCTCGGTCGAGACCTTGTCGGTTTCGAGTGTGAAAAGAATGTCGCCGGCGGCCACGGCGTCGCCGTCCTTCCTGTGCCAGACGGACAGCAGGCCTGTGGTGATGGATTCGCCGACGGCGGGAACTTTGACTTCGGTGCTCATGCGCGAAAGCAGCGAGTCTTACAACGTGAACGCATCCTTGACCAGTGCGGCCTGCTCCATCTTGTGCATGACGGTTGATCCCGCTGCGGTGCTCGCGGATGGCCGGCGACCGGCGTAGGTAATGGTCGTGTTGAGCAGATCGGCGAGGCGGTAGGCGAGGAAGAACCACGCGCCCATGTTTTGCGGCTCCTCCTGGCACCACACGACGCTCTTCGCTTTTTTGTAAGCGGAGACGATGCGCTTCAGCTTTTCGCCGTGCAGCGGGTAGAGTTGCTCGAGGCGGATGATCGCCACCTTGTTGCCGACGCCGTTCGCCTCACGATAGGCATGGAGGTCGTAATAGACCTTGCCCGAGCAGAGGATGACGCGCTCGACTTTTTTCGGATCGGGCTTCGCAGGGTCGTCGAGGATTTCGTAGAAACGCGAGTTCGTGAAGTCCTCGGCCTTCGACACTGCGGCCTCCAGGCGCAGCAGGCTCTTCGGCGTCATGATGATGAGCGGCTTGCGGTAGTGGTTGTGAATCTGGCGGCGCAGCGCGTGGAAATACTGAGCGGGCGTCGTGAAATTGCAGACCTGCATGTTTTCCTCGGCGCAGAGCTGGAGGTAACGCTCGAGACGCGCGCTGGAATGCTCGGGGCCCTGGCCCTCGTAGCCGTGCGGCAGCAGCATCACGATCGAGCTCGGGCGCTGCCACTTCGACTCCGCGGAGGCGATGAATTGATCAATGATGATCTGTGCGCCGTTGCCGAAGTCGCCGAATTGCGCCTCCCACAAGCACAGCATCGACGGAAAATCCATCGAGTAGCCGTAGTCGAAGCCGAGCACGGCGTATTCGGAGAGCGGGCTGTTGTAGACGCAGAACTTCGCCTGGTCGGGCGAGAGGTGATTCAGCGGAATGTGGCGATCGCGCGTGACTTCGTCGTAGATCACGCTCAACCGATGGCTGAACGTGCCGCGGCGGCTGTCCTGCCCGGAGAGTCGCACGGGTGTGCCTTCCATCAAGAGCGAGCCGAACGCCAGCGCCTCGCCGAACGCCCAGTCGTAGGGACCGCCGTCCTCCCAGATTTTTTTGCGACGCTCGATGAGGATGCGCTTGAGCTTCGGCAGCACGCGGAAGCCGTCGGGCAGCGAGGTGAGCGCGGCGACAATTTGCTCGAGCGTGGCGGGGGTGATCGCGGTGTTCACCGGCTCGTGCGAATAAGGCGCCTGGAAAATGGCGGTCGAGCCGGCGAGTTCCTTTTTTTCGACGACGCCGGAAATTTTTTCCTGTTCGGATTTGGCCTTCTGCTTCGCCTTCACATCGGCGAGCGCGGTCTCGAGTTCGGAGATCGCGTCGGTCTTGATCTTCTCGATTTCCTCCGGCGTGACTGCGCCGAGCGCGCGGATTTCGTCGGTGAAAATCTCGCTGAGCCGCGGGTGCGCGTGGATGGATTTGTAAAGCGTCGGCTGCGTGAACGTCGGCTCGTCGAGTTCGTTGTGGCCGTGGCGGCGGTAGCAATAAATATCAACGACCACGTCGCGACCGAAGGTCTGGCGGAATTCCGTCGCAAATTCGGTGACCTGCAGCACGGCGAGGGGGTCCTCCCCGTTCACGTGGAAGATCGGCGCATCCACCATCTTCGCGATGTCGGTGCAATAATGGCTCGAGCGGCCGTCCTTCGGCAGCGTGGTGAAGCCGATCTGGTTGTTGACGACGATGTGAACCGTGCCGCCGGTGCGGTAGCCGGGAAGCTGCGAAAGATTGAATGTCTCCGCGACGACGCCCTGGCCGATGAATGCGGCGTCGCCGTGCACGAGCAGCGGCAGCACGCTCTTGCGCTCCTCGGTATCGCCGAGCACGCGCTGGCGCGCGCGGGCCTTGCCCTGCACGACGGGACCCACGGCCTCGAGATGGCTCGGATTCGCTGCGAGAAGAATTTCCACGCTGTGGCTGTCCGTGGGATGGCGCGTGGTCTGGTAGCCGAGGTGGTATTTCACGTCGCCGCTGCCGCCGACGGAATGCGGGACGTAGTTTTCGGAAAATTCGTTGAAGATGAGGGCGAGCGGCTTGTGCAGGAAATTCGCGAGCACGTTCAATCGGCCGCGGTGCGCCATGCCCATCACGATTTCCTTGATGCCGAGTCGCGGGCAGCATTTCAGCGCGCCTTCGAGGGCCACGATGAGGGCTTCGCCACCCTCGAGCGAAAAGCGCTTGTTGCCCTGGTATTTCGTGTGGATGAAGCTCTCGAATTCCTCGGACTTCACGAGCTTGCGCAGGATGTCCTTTTGAATGGGCGCGTCGCGTTTGGCCCAATCGGTGCGGTTCTCCATTTTCTCGAGCACCCAATTGCGGATGATCGGATTCTGGATGTGCATGAACTCGGCGCCGATCGTGTCGCAGTAAATTCCGCGCAGCTCGGCGATCATGTCGCTGAGCTTCATCTGGCGGCCGTCGCGGAAGAAGCGCGAGCTTACCGTCTTTCCGAGATCGTCGTTGCTGAAGCCCAGCTCCTCGGCTGAGAGCACGGGCACGGGCGCCGCGATGGCGGGCTGGGAGAGTGGATCAAGTTTCGCCTCGAAGTGCCCGAGCGTGCGGAAAAAATAGACGAGCGCTTCGACGCGTGTTTCGAGGCTGGCATTCGCGAGGCCTACGCCGGTCGCGACGGGTGTGGGTTCGGCGACGACATCAGCGGGCGCTGAGGACTCCGAGGGCGTTGAGGACTCCGAGGGCGGAGTGGCTCCGTTTTTCTGCGGTTTTGCGCAGCCGAGTTCGAAGCCCTCGAAAAAAGCGGACCAATCTTCGCCGACGGAAGCGGGATTGTTGCGCCAGAGTTCGTATTTGTCGTCAATCAACGCCTCGTTCCAACGGGCGGTAAAAGAACTGTTCATTTTGGATGGTGAGAGAGAAAGCAACCCCGGCTGTGACGGCCGGGGTCGAGGAACTCAATGTGGGGCAATGCGCCCGTTGTTTCAAGTGGTGATTGGCCGCGGTCAACGGCCGCGCGTCCACATCCACGGCTCGCCTTCCGTCCACCCCATGCCCTTGAGGACGAACCCGTCATCCGGCTTCCGTATATAGTCAAATGGCTGGCTATCAAGAGGATCGGCGGGAAGCGCGTCCGATAAATCCGGCATGAGGGCAGTCAGTTTTTCGGGATAATTGCCGTGCTGGAGTCGGTGACGTTCGAGCGCACACGCGGTTTCGGCCTGGGCGAGGTAGGTCTGGACCTGTGCAAAAATCCGCGCGTCGTCCGCGAGGGACTGCATGCGGTTCTTCATGATTTCCGGCAATGCCCCGGCCTTGTCGGGTGCGAGTGCGGAGGGCTGCAACGGCTGCGTCGTGAGCGCGTCGAGGAAGTGCTGAATCGCGGCATTCACGGCGACCTGCCGCGCGCGCAATCCGCGTGCGTCGAGCTTTGTGAGGTCCGGGCCGAACCACGCCTGCAATTCCTCGGACGCGCCCGGCTTTTTGCCGGAGAGCGCGATGCTTACCATGCTGTTCAACTGCGCGCGCTCGCCGCGCACGGCCCATGCGAAGTCGTTGAGCAATTGTGCGTGCGACAATGTTTCGCCGAATTGCGCGAGCTGCCCGCCGGACCACGCGTCCCAATTGATGCCGACCCGCACGCAGCCGGCGAACAGCCCGAGCAGCATGCGGCGTGTGCGTTGCGAAGGCAGGAACGGCTCGGTCGCGAGCGAGTCGGCCATGCGAGCGAGGAGGAGCAGGTCGTTCGCCGCGTCCTCGGCGTCGCCGGTCGAGAGTTGCGCAATGGCGCGGATCGCGAGCCAGTCGCCAAGGGCCTCGAGGTAGCGCAGGTGCGGCAGCGCGGGGAAGGGCTGATTGAAATCAATCGGGAATCGCGCGTCGGTGCGGTCGGCGGCTTCGTTGAGCGGGGCGAAGTCCAGTCCGAGCGCGCGCATTCCCGCGCGCACTCGGTCGCCGGCGAGGAGGTAGTCGGTCTTCGTGCGCACGAGCCCTGCGCGCTGCATTGCCACAGCGATCGCCTCGAGGCTCGCGCCGCCGCCCTGCTGGGCCTGCGAGAGAAGATCGGCGACCGAAAGTCCGTTGCCCGGATCCGCCGCGCGCTGCAAAAGATGGCTGGTCGGCGCGTTTTCCGTGAGCCCGTCGAAAACCTCCGCCGCGAAAAAATTCTGATTCGCGGGCACGTCGGCCGGTTTCATCTCGGCGAGATAGACAGGCTCGTTGTGCTTGCGCATTGCCTCCGAGAGCTTGAGCCACGCGGCATGCGTGTCGCCGCCGCCGCGCATCAGGCCGTAGCCCACCAGCGCCAGCGCGACGATCAGGCCGAAGATCGCGACGAACCACGCGAACAAGCCGGAGCGGTCGCGGTGCGGCTTCGCGGCAGGGCGCGCGGACGTGCGGCGGGTCGGACGTGGCTCGAGCATCGCGAGGAAGAGTCCGGCGTTTTGCGCGCGGGAGCAATCCGTTTTGCGTGAAGTCAGGGATGATGTCCCGGCTCCTCGTCCCACAGCCAGTCGTACGATTCGTAGTCGCCGCGCTTGGGCGATGAGACGCCGTGCTCGTCGGTGCCATTCCAGCCGGGCGACCACAGGCGGAAGGTGCCGTCCTTTTCGAGCAGGTAATGAAACGATTGCCCGGCAAAAACGCTTTTTGGAATGGCGAACGTGGACGGGAGTTCCTTGAGCGATGCGGGATAGGCGTGATGCGCGAGCCAGTATTGCTCGAGCGCACACGCGATGCGGAACTGCAGGACGGTTTCCTGGATGAACAGGGTTTTCCGGATGGCGGCGTCGAAGTTCGAGAGGCCGAAGAAACTAAGCAGATGCGTGGCGCGGAAGGCGACGCTCGCACTGGTGTTTTGCCGAGGAAAGGCGGCCGGCTTGATGCCGCCCGTCGCATCGAGCACGTCAATGACCGCCTGGAGCTGGCGATTGTAAAAAACCTGATCGCCTCCCGACGTCAGCGGATAGAGCGACGCAAAGACGATCTCCGCCGTCCTGTTGCCGCCTCCGAATCCGCCAAAACCTCTCCGTGCAAATTTCGACCACGACATGGAGGGATCGCTGCCGCTTCTCGCCGCGTTCAACAGTTGATTGAAAAATCCGCGCTCGCCGCGGAACGCGAATGCCAGCGCGCTGACGAGGTTCACGCGATCCAGTTCGCGCGAGAATGCCTCGAGGTCGCCTGCCGTCCACGCGTGGGATTTGATGCCGCTTTCCAGAGGTTGCAACGCGATGCTCGTGATCGAAGTGCGCACGAGAAACGGGAGCAGCGCCGGCTCGCCCTTCAATGTGCCGGCCAGCCGGAATGCGGAGAGCACATCGTCGCGGGCTGCGGCGCGGGCGCCGAGTGCGAGGTGAGCGTCGGCGAGGTTTTTATCCTGCTTGGCGAGCGTGAGGAGATAGGAGATATGGGCAAACCCGGGCCAGGCGATGAAGGAATAATCCTCGGGAAAGACGGCTTCGGGGCGTTCGATCTCGAGTTTTCGAATCTGGCCGCGCACGGCGTCGCTGCCGGCCAGCGCATCCACGATGAAGGCGGCAAGCTCGCGCCTTCGAGCCTCGTCGGTGGTTTTGCCAAGAAGATCATCCGCATCATGCGCCAGCTC
>JBOHXO010000394.1:0-6883 GCA_050737475.1 Chthoniobacterales bacterium | reverse complement strand
GGCCCCGGCACTGTCGAGATACTCGCCGGTCGCAACCTCGACCTCGGCATTGGCGCGAGCAATCCCGACGGCACCGCGACGGGAATCACCACAATCGGCAACCGCCGCAATCCGCATCTGCCGTTTGACGGAGCGTCCATTACGATCGGCGCGGGCATCGGGCGGTCCTTCGATCTGGACAACAGCAATCTCGATTTCGAGGGATTCATCACGGATATCATCGGGGGCGATGCGGGTGCGCGTTATCTCGACGAGTTGAGCGCGATGAGGGATGGCAATTCCGCGGCAACCGAAAAATTCACTCCCGAGGATTTTGCGGCGTTGCCCGAGTCCGAAAAAAATCGAATGGCACTCGATTTGTTCTACCTCGTCCTGCGAGACGCAGGCCGCGACCACAACATCGACGGCTCCAACTACGAGGCTGGATTCGACGCGATCAACGCGTTGTTCGCAAACCGCAAGTGGCATGGCGACATTGACGCGCGCGGACGCGACATTCGGACCAAGAACGGCGGCGACATCGCCATCTTCGCGCCGGGCGGCGAATTGAAATTATCGAACGTCGTGATCGGCAATCCGCTCGTCCCACCGGGAATCATCACGGAAACGGGTGGAGATATTTCCATCTTTACCGACGCCGACGTGAGCCTTGGCATCGGCCGCATCTTCACGCTCCGCGGCGGCAACGAAATCATCTGGTCCTCGACGGGCGACATTGCCGCAGGCTCCGCGGCAAAGACCATCGCCTCCGCCCCTCCGACTCGCGTGCTCCTCGATCCGCAAAGCGCCGATGTCGAGACCGACCTCGCGGGTCTTTCGACGGGTGGCGGCATCGGCGTGCTCGCGACGGTCGAGGGCGTGCCTCCCGGCGACGTGGATCTGGTTGCGCCTGCGGGCATCGTGGATGCCGGAGACGCCAGCATTCGAGCCAGCGGCAACGTTACCATCGCGGCCGTCACCGTCCTCAATGCGGATAACATCGCAGCGGCCTCGGTAAGCGGTGCGCCTCCGGCGCCGGCGCCGCCACCCGCGCCGAACATCGCCGGTCTCACCTCCGCCTCGAATGTCGCCGGCGCCACCAACAGCGCCGCGGAGTCCATCGCGAACCAGGCCCGCCAGCAGGCCGCGCCCGAGGAAACGCCATCCGTCATCACGGTCGAAGTGGTCGGCTACGGCGGCGGCGATGGGGAGGACGGCGGCTAGGACAATTCCGCGAAGAATTTCATGTCCCGGATGCTTCGTTGCGCTCGCATCCCGTTGCGCGAGGCGATATTCCTCGTGCGATGAAATCGTTCCTCCTGCCCGCCGTCGTCTGCGCATTCGTCCTCGCCGCCTGCTCGACCACTCCGCAGGGTCCCGCGCCCGGCACCCCGCGTTATTTCCAGACGCTCGAGGCGTTGAACGTCCCGCCCGCCACGCTCAAGCGCGTCGAGGCCGGTCGTGTGTTGTCATACGAAGACATTCTCGCACTCGTGAAGCACAAGGTTCCGGATACGGAAATCGTCGCGTATTTGAAGAGCACCCGCGCGCCTTACAACAACTACACGAAGCATCAGTTGAATGCGCTGCTCAACGCCGGCGCAACCAGCACACTCTACAATTATCTCGGCCGCTCGGAGGGCGATTTCATGATTGATGCGCAGAACGCGCAGCAACAGCAGAACCTCCGCAACAACGCGAAGTTCGACAAACAATTGTGGAAGGATCCCTATTTCATTGATCCGGATTTCGCGGGTGCGGCGCCGTTCCCGTATATGTATCCGGCAGGCTGGTATTGAGCGCCTCCGCGGCCGGTCGGGCGTGTCGAAAACCGGATAGAGGCATCGCGGAATCCATGCCGCGCGTGAGGCAGAGATATTTGAATTGCGTGCCCATCATTTCGGGATGAAGCAGTGATTTGAGCGCGCGCAAATCCGCGTCGCGCTGCGCTGTGGCCGGCGCGGCTTCCATCGCAAGCAGCAGCGGCGTGCCGGCGCCGACGAGGAAATGATACTGGTCGGTGAAACCCGCCAGTTCGAGTCCCGCGCTGAGCCCCGCCTCGGCGAGGCCGGTGAAATCCACATGCGCGGTGATGTCCTTTTCCCCGGGCGCCTCGAGCGCGTTGTCGTCGCGGCGGTGCGCGCGATAGCACGAGAGCGTGCCGCCCGTTCGCCACGGCGCGTGAAGTTGCTCACGCGGGAAGCCGTAATCAATGATCAGCATTGCTCCGCGGGCGAGTTTTGCGGCGACGGCCGCGATCCATTTCGCGGCTTCCGGGCGAAACTCCGCGACGTAATCCTTTTCAACGCCGGCCGGCAGACAGGCAGGTGCGTCGGGGCAGGGGAGATCCTCGAAAACAAGCCGTCCGCCGCGCGCAGAGACATGGCGTTCGAACCAGCTATCTTCGCCGCGCACAAACAACCGCACGGGCAGTGCGTCGGCATATTCGTTCGTCAAATGCACGCCCGTGAAAGGCGGCAGCGCGTCGGTCCAGCGCGCTTTTGCGGTGTGCGCGGAAAGTATGTGTCGCTGCTGCGCGGCGAGATGTGGAAACGGCTCGACGAAGATATAGCGCGTGGCGGAAAAACATGCGGCGTGGTTGTCGCGCAACGCGTCGAGCACGTCTGCGGCGAGACGGCCGTCATTCGCGCCCTGCTCGACGATGTCGAATTCATCGGGCGCGCCGAGGCGTTCCCAAATTTCCGCGCACTGCGCCGCGACGACGCGCCCGAACACGCGCCCGACGCTCACGTTCGTGTAAAAATCGCCGCCGCGGCCGATGCGCGCGCGACCGGAGGCATAGTAACCGTGCTGCGGGTCGAACAATGCCCGCGACATGAACGCATCGAAGCGCATGGGGCCTTGCGCGGCGATCTCCGCGGCGAGCTGCTCCGTCACTCGCCGGTCGTGATTTCGCGCACGTAAATGTTCACCTGTCCGTCCGGCTTCTGCTGGATGTTGGTGATGAGGAACGGGCGGGTGCCGCCGCGATTCACACGATCGCCCTGCGCAGGCGAGTTGCTTCCGGCGGGATATTGCACGATCACGCGCGTCGTGGCGGCCGTGTCACCGCCGGAGCTGCGCAGCACGGCGCTACTGCCATTTGCAGCGGTGACATTGAAGTCGCCCTGCAAATACAGCGGCTCGGTGGTGACGTCGCTGTTTGCGAGACTGCGCGCGTCGCTCACGCCGACGAGCTTGCCGCGCGGCATCTGCCCGGGCTTGTAGGTCTGCCATTTTCCACTCGTCGTGCTGGCCACGGTGCCCTGCTGTGTGCCGCCCATGAACGGCTTGAGCGTGACCTCCTCGCCCACCGCGGGAGCGGCGGCGACAGCCTCGGCAGGCGCCGCCGGGGGCGGCGTGGCACCCACCGGCAGCGCGCGTGCGACCGTCGGCATCGGGGTTGGAGCGATGGGTTCCGGCGTGGGCGCGGGCGAAGTGGGTGTCGGCACGGCCTGGGCACGTGCCACAGGTGGCGCCGGCTTCGAGCCATCGGCGGCGACGGCGGGACGCACCGGCATCAACGCATTGTTGATTCCAGGAATCGAACCCGTCGCCGGTTTCTGAGGCTGCGCGGTTTTATTTTTATAGCTCGAGAAATGGCGCTCGGCCTCGACGACCTTTGCGTTCGAGAGAATCGGCAGTCCGGCCTCGACGTTGAGCGACGGCGGCGGGTCGAGCACAAACGTCCCCGGCCCCTGCATCGTGCTGTAATTCGGATACTGGATCGGCACCGTCGTGAATTTCAACCGCCCATCGGGCAGCTTCTCGATGTAGATGATCGGAGCGAGGTCCTGGCTGCGGCGTATCGGAATTTCCAGACCGGTGAGCAGCCCGCGGTAAATGCCGGGCACCCTGCGCTCTTCGGCCGTGAACACGTCCTCGATCAGCACCTGCGGCGTGGTGGAATCCTGCGCCAGCGCGACGACGCCGCTTTGGAAAAAATCGTTTTTCGTGAGTTCGTAGGAATTGAGAATGTTGAACTTGCCGGTGATGTAGGGGATGAGGCCGCCGGGGTTGACGTAGTTGCGAATGTAGGCGCGCAGCAGCCGGTCGCTCTCGTTCCTGAGCGCACGCGGCGACATTGCCATGTAGCGATTGTAAAGTTTTCCGGCGTCGAGGAATTCACCCTTCGGCGCGCCGATTTCGTTGAAACGTTTCGGCGCTTCGAGCTTTTTGAATTTGCTCAGCACCGAGTAGCCCGTCGGCGTTTCCGGGTGCCCGAAAATGTAGAGCGTGCCCATCCAGCACACCGCGGCAAGGGCGACGAGAAGCAGAATGAAAATCGTCCAGCCAAACAGTCCGCCTTCACTGCGCGGTTTTTCCTCACGGTCGTTGAATCCCCTGCGCGAAGGGCGCCGTCGCGAGGTCGGTCGTGAGAAAATATCGGCCATCAGTGCGTTTCCGCCGCGGGTTCGAATGACGTGCCGCAGCCGCAACTGCGCGCGGCCCTCGGATTGACGATGCGAAAACCGGCGCCCGCGAGATCGTTCGTATAGTCCAGCGTGCAGCCGTCGAGATATTCCCGGCTGGACCCATCCACAAAAACCCGCGCATCGTGCTCTTCGCAGACTTCGTCGCCCTCATGCCGCTCGCCGATTTCCATGCCGTATTGCAGGCCGGCGCAGCCACCCTTTTCGATGGAAAGGCGCAGGGCCTGTGCGGCACTGAGCGAACGCTCGACCGCGAGGCTTCGCAGTTGTTCCGCGGCGCTTTCGGTTATATGGAGCATACAGAAGTTCTATGGTTGGTCAGGCTCGAAGTCAAATGATGCGCGCAATTCCGGGGTCCCGCTGACGATGGGGGTCATCCGCATGCTGCCCGACGCCGTGGCCAGCCAGGTCGCGGCCGGGGAGGTGGTCGAGCGCCCGGCTTCCGTGCTCAAGGAACTCGTGGAAAACAGCCTCGACGCCGGCGCCACGCGCGTGGACATCGAATACCACCGCGGCGGCGATAAATTTCTCGCCGTCACTGACGATGGCCGAGGCATGGACCGCGAGGACGCGCTGCTCTGCCTCGAGCGCCATGCCACGAGCAAAATCCGCACCGGCCGCGACCTCGCGACGGTGGGCACGTTCGGCTTCCGCGGCGAGGCGCTGCCCAGCATCGCGAGCGTGTCGCGCTTCCGCCTCGTCACACGCGAGGCCGGCGCGGACGCGGGTGTCGAGGTGCTCGTGAATGGCGGAAAAATCGAGGACGTCCGCGACAGCGGCGAGGCGGCGGGCACGCGCATCGAGGTGCGGTCGCTGTTTTTCAATCTGCCCGCGCGCCGAAAATTCCTGCGCGGCGAGCGCACCGAGGCCGCGCATCTCGATCACCACTTTCAAATTCTCGCTCTTTCGCAGCCGGGTTTGCGATTCTCGCTCACGAAGGACGGCCGCCAGGTGCATCTGCTGGCTCCCGCGGCCGATCTGCTCTCCCGCGTTCGCGACCTGTGCGGTGCGGAATTCGCAGGCCGGCTTTTTCCGCTCGAGGAAACGACGCATGGCGGCGTGACGTTGCGCGGATTGCTCGGACGACCGGGCCACGGACGCGGCGACCGCGAGCAGCAATTCGTCTTCGTCAACGGCCGCGCCATCCACAGTCCCGCGATCTACCAGCCGCTGCGCGAAGCCTACGGCACCGCGATGCCGAAGGGGATGCATCCGCCCGCGGTAATCTTCCTCACGCTCGATCCCGAGGCCGTGGATTGCAACGTCCACCCGGCCAAGCGCGAGGTGCGTTTTCGCGATGGGTTTGCCGTGCGCGATGCCGTGCGCGCCGCCGTCGAGGCCGCGCTTTCGGCGCAACGACGCGTATCCGTCGCGATGCCTGCGCGCGTTTTTTCCGAGCCGCCTCCGGCCGTGGATGTGATTCCCGAGCGGCACGCGCCGCCGGTTGCGGTGATCGAGCAAATCCGCTCGATGCCCGTCGCACCGGCGCCGGTGGCCGAGCTTCCGATGCCGGATCTCGAGCCCGCGCCGCCGCCGCGCTTCCGCTACATCGGCGCGCTCGCGGATCGCTACGCGCTGCTCGAGGATGACGCCGGCCTTGTGCTGCTGGACAACCGCGCCGCGCGGGAGCGAATTCTCTTCGAGCAATTGCTCCGCCGTTTCGAGACGCGGCAATCCGTTTCGCAGCGTCTGCTCATGCCCGCGATTGTCGAACTGCCGCCGCGCGACCTCGCCTGGGTGCAGGGGCATTCCAAACTGCTCGCCGGCGCGGGGTTGCTCGTGGAGGCCTTCGGAGCGGGCACGGTGAAGGTGGACGGCGTGCCGCCGATGCTCGCCCACAACGAGCCGCGTAACGTGCTGCTGCGTATCGCGGACGACTGCCGCGCGGGCGGCGTGCGGGCCGGCACGAAAGCCGTGGAGGAGGCGATCGCAAAATCCGTCTGCCATTTTGCCATGCATCCGGCGGTGCCCGCCAACTCAGCCTCTGCGGACGCCCTGCTCGACGAACTCATGGCCTGCGGGCTGCCTTACACGTGTCCCGAAGGCAAGCCGACGATGATCCACTTTGCGCAATCCGAGCTGGAGCGGAAGTTTGGGCGCGGCAGATAGGTTCCATAGGTCATAGAGGACCTATGAATTGCCGCATCGCCGCGATTGTGAGATAACGGGAGCATGCACGACAGCATTCGAATCGAACCGGCCACGATGGATGACCTGCCGGAACTCGTCGAATTGCTGCACGACCTGTTCTCGATGGAGGCGGATTTCGCACCCGATACCGACAAGCAGGTGCGCGGCCTGAAGCTCATTCTCGAGCAGCCGTCGCGCGGGCGCATCTTCGTGCTGCGCAACGATCATCGCATCATCGGGATGATCAACCTGCTCATTACGATCAGCACCGCCGAGGGCGGATTCGTGCTTCTGCTCGAGGATGTCATCGTGAAAAGCGATCACCGCGACCAGGGCTATGG
>JBOHXO010000393.1:0-1518 GCA_050737475.1 Chthoniobacterales bacterium | reverse complement strand
GCATCAATCACCGGCGTCGAGGTGAGGCTCAACGCGTCGCTGATGTCGCCCGAGTTCACCTCGGTTTGCGGGACGAAAACGGCGCCGGCCGGGATCAATGATTTGCTCCAGATGAACGGCCCCGCGTTCTCGCCGTCTATCGCGTAGACAAGGCCGCGCTCCGTCGCAACATACACCACATTCTTCAACGTGCCGCTGAAGTTGAGGTTACTCACCACGAGCGGCTGCGTGTAGATCTGGCCGTCCATGTCGTTGGACGAAAACCGCTGCGTGATGGTCGGGGCGTTTGCCGGCGTGAGGGTCGTCTCACTCGTATTCGCACCGGTATGCTGCGGGTTCGCCTGCCAGGTGGTGATGTTGACCTGGGCGGATGCTCCGAGCGTGAATGCCAGGGCCACGAGGCCCGTAATCAGCGAGGTTTTTGGTATCTTCATGAGGATAGTGTGCGCGTGGTGATTCTTGTTCGATGGGTCGCGAAATTTCCGACGGCTCAATGGCCGAAGACCTTGATGTCGTAGAACGAGGCAAAGCCGCCGTTGTTGGAACCGGTGACCGTGACGCGAACGTAACGGGCGGTGGCGGTGATGGTGTTCGAGGTGTCTCCCAGGGTCGTGTTACCGGTATTGTCGAACGCAGTCGTGTAGGTCGCGTCGTCCGGCGAGGTCTCGATTTTGTATTTGTAGGAGCGGGTCGTGGGGTTCAGCCACATGATGTCCACCCTCGAGAGAACCTTGCTCGCGCCGAGATCAACTCTCCACCACTGCGGGTAGGTGCCGTCCACGGCCGCCCAGCGCGAGGTCGTGCTGGCGTCGTTGCCATTGGCCACGAGGTTTCCGGCCTGGAAGGACGAGGCCGTCGCGGGCTGGCTGAGGGCGAGGTTCGTGTCGCCGCCCGCGCTGATCGTGAAGACCAGCGTCGCCGAGCCGGTGCCGTTCGCGTTGGTGGCGCTGATGGTCGTGTTCGTCGTGCCGGCGGCTGTCGGAGTGCCGGTGATGGCGCCCGTCCTCGTGTTGATGGACAGGCCCGCGGGCAGCGGCGTGGCGTTGTAGCTCGTTGGCGTGTTCGTGGCCGTGATGTTGTAGGTCAGAGCCGTGCCGACCGTTCCGGACTTGGTCAGCGCGCTGTTGATGACCGGGGCGGAGCCGCCGCCGCCAGTGGTGCCGAAGACCTGGAATTCCCACAGCGAGTAGCCCCACTGGGTCGCGCGGAGCGTGCCGGCCATGCGGACGTAGCGTCCGGAACCGGAGAGGCCCGTGTAGGCTTTCATGCCCGCGGTGGTGTTGCCGGTGATCGGGGTCACGAGGTCGGTCCATGGGCCGTTGACGGCGTCATTGGTGGTCTGGATCGTGTAGTCTTTTCCGCAGGCGGTTTCCCATGTGAGGACGACGGTGTGGATCGTCTTCGTCGCGCCGAGATCCACGTAGATGAACTCGCTGTCGGTCGCGAGGCTTTCCCAACGCGTGCCGCCATTGCCGTCCACGCCGAGTGCGCCGGTATTGGCTCCCGCAACCGAGGAGG
>JBOHXO010000392.1:0-6323 GCA_050737475.1 Chthoniobacterales bacterium | reverse complement strand
GCCATGGCGAGGCCGTCGCGCGCATCATGCGGCGCACGCTCGATTTTCTCGCGAAAAATCCCCGGGCCACGCTCGACGAAGCCCGCGACATCGCGGAAACCGAGGGCACGCGCCAGGCGGCCGCGCTCAACCAGCAGATCGTTTACCTCGGCGACATCGGAATGATCGCGCCCATGATCGGCCTCTTTGGCACCGTGCTCGGCATGATCAAATCCTTCCACGCCGTGGCGCAGGATGTCTCTGCAACCAAGCCCGCGCTGCTCGCAGCGGGCGTCTCCGAGGCGCTCGTGGCCACGGCGGCCGGCCTGCTCGTCGGCATTCCCGCGATGGCGGCCTACGCATTTTATCGCGGTCGTGTGCAACGTCTCATCGCGGAACTCGAGGCCGCGACCACGCAGCTCCTCGCGCTCCTCGGCGCGAACTTCAAGCCCGGCGGCTTCCGCGAGCCGGAGTAGGGGCTGTCGCACGGCGCAGATCATAATGAGGATTTTTGTCGTAATCGTGGCCGCGACCGCGGCTTCGCTATTCGCGCAGGAGCCTGCGCCGACTCCGGAAATCCGCCGCGCGCTTCCCGCCAATCCTGCCGCGACCCCCGAGGTTCGTCGCGCGCAACCCATCAACGCGGACAATTACGAGAATCCGGCATGGATGAACAGCGTGCCCCGGGCGGAGCCCGTGAATCCAACCGAGCCGGCGAATCCTGCACAGCCGGCGAATCCCACGGACGCGCCGACTCCGCCCCCGGCGTCAACTCCGACACCCACGCCAACACCCATCCCTGTTGCCCCCGCATTGCCGCTCGAGCCGGAGGAAACTCCCACGCCGGAGCCCGCAGCCGTGCCGCCAGGGCAGGAGCCGCCGACCGCGCCGGCTGTCAGTCGCTCGTTGCTCGCAGCGAATGGATTCTACCGCCGCAAGATGTATGACATGGCGGTTTACGATTTCGAAAAATTCCTCGTCGCAGAGCCGCAGGCTCCCAGTCGCGACGTCGCGCTTTTCCGCCTCGGCGAGAGTCACCGCTTCCTCGGCAACACGCAGGCCGCGCGCGACGCCTATCAGCGGCTGCTGACGGAATTTCCGAGCGGCGAATTCGTCGGTGCAGGCGCCTACCGGCTCGGCGAGATTTTTTACGCGGAGGGAAATGCCGCCGGCGCGCTGGACATGTTCCAAAAGGCCGAGGCGAACACGAAGGAGCCTGCGGTGAAATTGAGCGCCCAGTATTTCCGCGGCAACGCGCTCGTGAAGCTCGGCAGACGCGCGCAGGCGATCCAGCAGTTCAACAAGGTCATCGAGACGCAGGGCGACAATCCCTACCGCGAGACTGCGCAATTTTTCCTTGCCGAGGAGGCTGCGCGCACCGGCCGCAAGCAGGACGCCTTCAACCTCTACGAAAAACTTTCGACCACCGCCGCAAAGCCGGAAATGCAGGCCGAGGCGACCGTGAAGGCCGCCGCGCTCGCCGGGGAAATGGGCCAGTCGGCCCGCGCGGAGGAGCTGTTCGAAAAAGCGCTCAAGCTTCCGGCCATCGGCGACTGGCGCGGCGTCGCGCAGCTTGGACTGCTGCGTCTCGCGTATGATTCCGGCGATTACAAACGCGCCGCCGAACTCACCGACGAGGGCATTCGCGACCTGCCCGCCGCCAGCGTTCCCGAGGCGCTGCTGCTATCCGCCAATGCCGCACGCCAGCTTGGCAAGGCGGACAAGGCGCTCGAAATCTACGACCGCCTCGTGCGCGATTATCCGCAATCCGATTCCGCCGGGGATGCGCGCTTCCAGCGGCTCGTCTGCCTCGAGGCAACCGGCTCGCCGGATCTCGCGAAGCAGCTCGACGATTTCCTGGCCGTGAGCACCGACCCGCGCGAGCGCGCGCAGGCCACGTTGTTGAAGGCCGAGACCGTTTTCAAAACCGGCGACTACAAGGCCGCGGCGCCGCTCTACGCCAGCGTGTTGCGGGATGTCCTGCCCGCGCGCCTGCGCAACCAGGCCCGCTACAAACTCGGCTGGTGCCAGCTTCAGCTCCAGCAATATGGCGATGCCGTGAAGACGTTCACGGTTTTCATCGAGGACAATCCGACCAGCGACCTGCTGCCTTCCGCATTGTTGCAGCGAGCGATCGCGCTCCAGCAGGGCAAGTCCTACGACGACGCGCTTCGCGACTTCGACCGCGTCGTTGCCGATTTTCCAAAGGCGAAGGAGCGCGAGGTGGCCTTGCAGCAAAAGGCTCTCATCCTCGGACAGCAGGAAAAATACGACGCGATGGTCAAGACGTTCCAGCAGTTGCTCGACGCGTATCCGAAGTCGAAGGCCACGGCCCAGGCGGAATACTGGATCGGCTGGGCGGCGTTCGAGAAGAAGGATTACAAGAACGCGATCGGGCACCTCAAGAAGGCCCGCGAGCTTGATGCCAAGGCCTTCGGCGAGGGGGCGACGCAGCGGATTGTGTTCATTCTTTATACGAATGAGGATCGCGCCGCGCTCGCCGCCGAGGTCGCGAATGCGAAGCCCGAGGCGCTGCCCACCGAGGTGCTCGCGTGGCTTGGCTCGAAATGCTACGACGAGGGCGATTACAAAAAAGCCGAGGAATATCTCGCGCCCGCGGTGGCGCGGTCCGCCGCAAATCCGGACGTGATGCTCGAGCTCGCGAAGGCCCGCCTCGCGCAGAAAAAATACGAGGCCGCGCGTGATCCCATTCAAATCTACATCTCACAGGCCCGCGATCCGCTCAGCCGCGCAAAAGGATTGCTCGCTTCCGCGGAAATCTCGCTCGGCACCGGAAATTACGAAGACGCGAACAAGCTCGTGGACGAGGCATTGGTGCTCCAGCCCGAGGGCCACTACAACGCCGAGGGCCGCCTGCTCGCAGGCCAGGTGCTCGTGCAGCGCGGCGATTACGAGGAGGCCGCGAAGGCGTTCATGACGATTTCCGTCCTCTACGACGACAAGGAAATCACGCCGCAGGCGCTCGAGCAGGCGGCGGGCGCTTACAAAAAAGCCGGCAACGAAACCGAGGCGCGCAAGGCTCTCGACGAGCGCAAGCAGCGTTATCCCGATGCTGCAAAACCCCGCACTTCCACCGACGAATGAGCGAGGAAGCTTCCGCCCCCAGCAAAGGAATGCGCAGCCTGCTGCAGTTCCTCGTCTTCGCAGGAATCGTCGGCCTTGGGCTGCTGATTTTTTATGTCGCGGAGCGCAACGGCAAAAAAGGCACGGCCAGGCCGGCCATCCAGACCACGTTTCCGGCCCTCAGGGCGCTGGACGGCGAGGTGACCGCACTCGTCGGTCGTGTCCTGCCCTCGGTCGTGAGCATTTCCGCACGCACGGAAAATCCCGCACTCGACAACCTCCTGCGCATCCAGCAGTCGTTGACGCCGGGTGTTGAAAATGGCGAGCCGCAGCCCGATCTCGGCTCCGGCGCCATTGTTTCGTCGGAAGGCCACATCCTCACGAATTTCCACGTCGTCTATGGCGCGAATCGCGTGGACGTGCAGCTCAGTGACGGCCGCACGCTGCCGGCGAAATTTCTCGGCGCCGACCAGCAGGCCGACATCGCCGTGCTCAAGATCGACGTCACCGGTCTCACGCCGCTCAAGTTCACCGATTCGAACAAGGTCAATGTCGGCCAGATTGTCTTCGCGATCGGCAACCCGCTGGGCCTGCAGGAGACCGTGACGCAGGGCATCATCAGCGGCAAGGGACGCCGCGCCGTGAGCGGGCTCTCGACCGAATTTTTCCAGACAGATGCGGCGGTGAACCCGGGAAATTCCGGCGGTCCGCTCGTCAATGTGAAGGGCGAAATCGTCGGCATCAACAACTCGATCCTCCTCGGAAGTTCGGGCATCAGCTTCGCGATTCCGTCGAACGTCGCCATGCGCGTCTATGAGGATGTGGTCAAGCGCGGGCGGATTTCCCGGCCGTGGTTCGGCACGAATACATGGCCGTTGAACCGCCAGATCGCCGCGGAACTCAAACTCGGCACTTCCAATGGCAACGTCGTCATGTCCGTCGTGCCCGATTCTCCCGCCGCGCGCGCCGGCATCGTGGCGGGGGACGTGCTGCAGGAATTCGACGGCAGCCCCGTGCGCGACACCGTGGATATCATCAACCGTCTCACCGAAATGAAGGAGGGTGATCGCGTGGTCGTCACGGTCTGGCGAAATGGGCAGACGCTCAAAATTCCCATCACCGTCGAGCGCCAGCCATGGCAATGAGCCGCCGGTTGCGGTTTGACACGCGGCGGCGGCGGTTTTAACCAGTAATCCCTTTCCATGTCCTCCCAACCGATTGCCAGGCCGCCCGCGGAGCGTTCGCTCTTCGTCGCGGTCACCGTGCTCATCATTGCAGCACTCATCCAGATCGTTGCCGCCGTCATCGCCCTCGTGCCGCGGATTGATTTCGACAAATTGGGCCGAGCGCTCCAATCCCACTCCACGACAACCGCACCTGCTGAACCTGCAGCGCCTGCCCCGGCGCCCGCAGACACGCAGCTCGTCAATGCGCAACAGGCCAACGCCCTGCTCGGAGAGGCGGAGGAATTTCGCAAGAGCGGCAACCTTCGCGGCCGCCTCGAGGCGCTCAACGAGGCCAACCGCCTCGTCCCCGACAAAGCCAGCATCCTTTACCAAATCGCGGAAACCCAGTTCCAACTCGGCATGCACGACGAATCCGTCGCCATGCTCAAAAAAATTGTCGCGATGCCGCCATCCCCGGACCCCGCGGACATGGGCGCATTGATGCAGGCGAAAGGTGCGCTGTCGAAATTGGGTGCCGCCGCCGCGCAGCCCGTCAACGGCACGGAATCCCTCTCTCCCGCTCCTCCCCCGGAAAAAGCGGCGCCCGCTGAGAAGGCTCCGCCCAGCGCTCGCGACGATGTGGGCATTCCCATCGGCTCGGTGATGGGCATCGTGAAAGCCGAATTGCTCGACGGCGAACCCGGCCACAAAAACCTCCGTGTCGCGATGAAGGCCGCGTCGGGTGAAAAAATTGATCCCGCCAAGGTACGTGCCACTGTGGATTTTTACGAACAGGATGACCAGGCGCAGATCCAGCGCAACACCGCGCCGAGCCCCTCGGAATGGCTCTCCTCGCCAATTGACTGGGCCGCCGCCGACCCCGAAATCTTCCAGGTCAAATACCGCATGCCGATCGAGGATCGCGGCGATGTTCCTCCGCTCCAGTATTACGGCTACGTCGTCGCGATTTATTACGACGGCGAATTGCAGGACCAGCGCGCCGACCCACCGTCGCTACTGGACCAATACGCGCCGCCGCTCCACAAGGATTCGCCTTCCGAATGAAAATCCTCATCGTGGACGACGAGCCCGGTGCCGCGTCGCGGCTTGCCGAGGGCGTTGTCGCGGCGGGATGCGGCGAGTGCTTTGCCGCCGCGGATGCGGAGACCGCCGTGGAAATCGTCAACCGCGAGGGCTCCGTGGACCTGCTCGTGACCGACGTGTTCATGGATGGAATTGACGGCTTCACGCTGCACGAGACGCTCCGTCCGCATCTGCCCGACCTGCGCACGATCTTTCTCGCGGATCGCGATCTGGGCGGAGAGGGCGTCCGTGCCGACGGATGGCCGGTGCTCGCAAAACCCGTCGCGGCCGCGGCGCTCGCCGATTTCATCCGCGATTTCTGCGCGCCGTCACAACCACCTGCCGCCGCCGACCCGCTGCTCGGCACCACGTTCGGCAACTACCGCATCGAGAGCCTGCTCGGCACGGACCGCGACGGAAATTTTTACCAGGCCGTACAGACGAATATCGAGCGTGTCGTGGAGTTGCACACGCTTGACGCCGGCCGCGCCGCCGATCCCGCCGAGATCGAGCGTTTCCTTGCCGACGCGCGCACGAAGGCGAACGTCCATCATCCCGTGCTGCTTTCCGTGTTCGAGGCCGGTCAGCACAACGGCGCATATTATTACACCTCCGAGCCGCGCATGGGTTCCTCGCTGGCCGCACTCGCGGCGGAAAACGCAACGCTCGAGCCGCGCGTCGTGCTGCAGCTTTTGCACTCGCTCGCCGATATCATGGTGCATCTCGGTCACGAAAAGGTCGCGCACGAGCCGATCGCGCCGGAACACATCATGGTGGACCATCGCATGCGCACGCGCCTCGTGAACATCGCCACCGCCACATCGCCAGGCGTGAGCGCCGTGCAGGAGATGCAGAGCCTTTCCGCGATGCTCACGCCGGTGCTCGCCAATTCCGATACATCGCAGTCCGTGCGACAGTTGCTGTTCGAACTGGAAGGGGAATCGGTGACGCTGCGTTCATGGAACGCGCTGCTCTACGAGGTGAAACGCTGCGCATCCGGCGCCTCATCTC
>JBOHXO010000391.1:0-3133 GCA_050737475.1 Chthoniobacterales bacterium | reverse complement strand
GTCAGAGCGAGGGCGGCGGAATTTTCGAGCCGATCCGTTTTGCGAGCTGGCCGGAATTGAAGGAGGCGTTTCTTTCGGGGCAGACGAAGGCGACGTTCATCCTCGCGCCAATGGCCATCGCGCTGCGCGAGCAGGGCGTGCCGATCAAGATCGTCTATCTCGGCCACCGCGACGGCTCGGCTGTGGTGGTGCACAAGGACTCGAACATTCACAGCATGCAGGATCTGCGCGGCAAGCGAATCGCCGTGCCGAATCGTTATTCGAACCAGCGGCTGTTGATCTTTCGCGCGCTCAAGCAGGCCGGCATGACCGTGAAGGATGTGGAGCTCGTCGAGATGCCGCCGCCCGACATGCCCGCCGCGTTGTATTCGAAATCCGTGGATGCGATCACGAGCGGGGAGCCGTTCATGGGCCAGGCGGAACTCGACGGCTACGGCCGCGTGCTCTGGCAGACGAAGGACGTGTGGCCGAATTTCATCTCATGCGTGCTCGCGGTGAACGAGGATTCGATCAAGAACGACCGCGCGTGGGTGCAGGAGCTGGTCAATGGCATCGCGAAAAGCGGCAAGTGGCTCGACCAGACGATGGACCACCGCATGGAGGCCGCGCAGTTCGTCAGCAAGAATTACTACAATCAAAACCCGCGCCTGCTCACGTTCGTGCTCAGCAAGCCGCCGGATCGCGTGAAATATACGGACCTCGTGCCGCTCAAGCCGGACTTCGAGGAGATCGAGCAGCTTGGCAAGGAATCGGGAGTCCTGAAAGGCACGGCGCATTTCGAGGACTACGTGGATCCATCGTTTGCGCGGGAGGCGGATAAACTCGGTCCCTACAAATTCGAGGCGAAGGAAAACAAATGAACGGACCTCTGCTCCTGCGGGATAACGCTCCGAAAGTTCTGCTGCCGCTTGGCGTGACCGCGCTCTTCCTCCTGGTCTGGCACTTCGGCGTTCGCATCATGCACAGCGATTTGTTCCCTACGCCTTACGAGGTGGCGCTTGGCGTTGGGGAACTGGCGCGGGAGGGACTGCTCGTGAAATACATCGTGGCCTCGCTCTTCCGCGTGACGTGGGGTTTCGGGCTTGCCGTGCTGGTGGGCGTGCCTCTCGGGCTGGTGCTGGGCTGGTACTCGCGCGCCTATTTCGCACTCAATCCCATCATCCAGATTTTTCGCCCCATCTCTCCGATTGCCTGGATTCCACTTGCGATTCTTTGGTTCGGAGTCAGTGACAGCGCTCCGATTTTCCTGATTTTTCTTGCGAGCTTGTTTCCGATCACGGTGGCTTCCACCGCGGCGGTGCACAACATGCAACCCGTCTACGTGCGGGCGGCGCGGAATTTCGGGCTGGGGCAATTCCAGCTTTTCCGGCAGGTGATTTTTCCGGCGTGCCTGCCGCAGATTCTGACCGGCATCCGCATTGCGCTTGGCATCGCGTGGCTCGTCGTGGTCGCGGCCGAGATGATCGCGGTGAACAGCGGGCTGGGTTATTTGATCATCGACGCGCGCAATGCCGGGAAGCGTTACGATCTCGTCGTCGCGGGGATGATCCTTATTGGTCTGATCGGCCTGGTGCTCGATTTACTGGTGAGACAACTGGAAAAATTCGACGAAGTCCGCTGGGGCTATGCTGGGAGCGCGAGATGAGCGTGATCTCGATTCGCAATTTGTGGATGACGTTCCCCGGCAAGCGTGGCGAAAAAATCGATGTGCTCGAAAACGTGAGCGCCGAGGTCGCAGAGGGCGAGTTTGTCTGCATCGTCGGCCCGAGCGGATGCGGCAAGTCCACGCTGCTGAATATTGTGGGCGGATTTCTGACCCAGAGCCGTGGCGAAGCGCTGGTGGAGGGAAAGCCCGTGAGCGGACCGGACCGCCGTCGCATTTTCGTGTTTCAGGAAAATGGCGTGTTTCCGTGGCTGACCGTCGAGGACAACATCGGCTTCGGATTACAGGACAAGGCCGCGGAGGAGCGTGCGCAAATCGTCGCGCACTACATTGCGATGGTCGGGCTCACGGGTTTCGAAAAGTCCTATCCTCGCGAACTTTCAGGCGGCATGCGGCAGCGCGTGGAGATCGCGCGGGCGTTGGCTGCGAACCCCGACATCATCTACATGGACGAGCCGTTCGGCGCGCTCGATTTCATTACGCGCATGAAAATGCGGGCCGATCTCGTGCGTATCTGGCAGAGCGAAAAAAAGACGATTCTCTTCGTCACGCACGACATCGAGGAGGCGGTGCAGCTTTCCGATCGAGTGCTCGTGATGAGCAAGCGCCCGGCGACGATTCAGGAAGCCGTTACGATTGACCTGCCGCGGCCGCGCGATCTCGACTCGAAGGGCTATCTCGAAAAGCGCGACCACATTTTCCGCGCGATGGGCATGAGCCTGCGCGTGGGCGAAGCGACGCCGGGCGGCGAGCCAAATTCCTGATGATAAGCAGCAGGCGATTGCCTACTGAATGCGCCGCGAGGTGTTGATCTGCGACGTGGAGCCGTCTTCGAAAATGATCTCGCCAGAGACGGCTCCGAAAACATGGCCGACATTGCGGTAGGTCAACGTGGTGCCGATGCGCGTAGTCGGGATGCCCGGAATCTCGAACTCCCATATCTCGCCGTTGGAGCGCACGATCGTGAGCAGCGATTGGGTGACGCCGGTCGAGTCAATCGAGGAGACGCCGACGAGCTCATCGTCCGCCGTCATGGGCGCGCCTTCGTTGCCGATATTGCCGCCCGAGCCGTCGGTGCCGGAACCGCTGTTGTCCGTGGTGCCGCCACTATTATCCGTAGTGCTGCCATCGCTGGTCGTGTTGCCGCCATTGTCCGTGGTACTCCCGTCGCTCGTGGAGCTGCCGTCGGAATTACTCGAGGATCCCGAGGAATCGCTCGTCGAGCCGGAGCCCGAGTTTTGCGAAGCGTCGGCTCTCTTGGAAAGCGTGTCGCCTTCTTCCTTGCAGGCGCCGAGGCCGAGGACGGCGATGGCTAACAGGAGCGGAATGCGGAGCAAGTTCATGGATTGGCTGCCAACATAGCCGCTTTGGGGCGTTCGCGCCAGTGGGGATCTCCAGGGAAGAAGGCGGAAGGATGAAGGAAGAAGGGACGGACGATGCGATGCCCTCAATATGGGCCGCGGATAAATG
>JBOHXO010000390.1:0-1719 GCA_050737475.1 Chthoniobacterales bacterium | reverse complement strand
GCATGCTTCAACGACACAGACAGCCACTGGGAGCGCATGGCGCGGGCCGTCGCGCCGCAGGGTGTGATTTGCAGCATCGTCGAAAATGCCGCGCCGATTGCGCTCGGACTGCTCAAAAGCAAGAGCGCGACGTTCGTGTGGGAGTTCATGTTCACGCGCTCGATGTTCCGCACGCCGGACATGATCAAGCAGCACTATTTGCTGAATCGCGTGTCGGAATTGGTGGATGCCGGCAAAATCCGCACCACGCTTGGCGACCGCCCGCAGCCGCTGAATCCTGCGAATCTCGCCGCCGCGCACCTCCGCCTCGAATCCGGCCGCAGCATCGGCAAGACGGTGCTCACCGTCGTGGACTAGGACCGCCTCGCGACACGGGCGAACCGCATCCTCACTGTGCGCTTGTGAGGCGAACGGTTCCATAGTAAGTTCGCCGGATGTATCTGCCCCCAAAAGGCATGCGCGGCTTGTGGCTCGCGGCATGGCTCTGCCTCGCCGCGACGTCTGCATGGGCGCAGGAATTCGTGACGATCAACTTCCCCTACGACGGGAAGGAATTGATCGCTCGCGGGCTTTCCTCGGCGCCGCGACAGGTGACGACGCCTGATGGCGTGGGCTACGCGGAGCTGTTGCTGCGGCCCATTCACAAGGACACACATGTATTCGTGACGGTTGTGTTCGAGGAGGACGCCGGCGTAGGGCCGGCGTTGTTCTGGACTGGCGATGCAACCGGCAGGCAGATGACGCTTTCCGAAAATCTTGGCGAGGGCATCGTGGGCTTGAACCGCCGCACGATCCAGCTTCCCGACGAAGTCGCGAACGAAGCCGGTCATCTTTTCATCATGGGGCGGCAGGACCGGGTGCTGCGCGTGCGCATTGACTGGTGCGAGCCGTCGAACACCTTCGTCGCCGCGGACCAGGAGCAGCCGTCGCTCATCCAGGGCGGCACGCTGAAGCTCGACCGCGATGTCACGGGCCTCCAGACAATGACGCCGCCCGACGCGTGGTTCGGCCCGGTGCTCGACGCCGCCCTGCTGGATGGTGTGGTGGAACTATCGCAAAACACCGAACTCGTCGTGCCGCTCAAGGGCTCGGTGAGCGAGGCCCGGTTGCGCGCGAAATTCCTCGGTCTTCCGCTCGGCAAAGCCGTGCGCGTGTGGATCAACGGCAAGCTCGCCGGCCGCTTGCAGCCAGCGTTGCCGAGCCTCACCGATCCCGGTTACGTGCGCCGCAGCGGGAAGCGCTCGGCCTATGCCGGGTGGCGCGAAGGTTCGCTTTTCATCGAACCTGGAACGTTGCGCGACGGCGAGAATTCCATCGTATTCGAGTCGCCCGGCAAGGGCATCTACCTCAGCGGCGCGGCCATGGAAATCCAGTCCATCGCCTCCGGGGAAGCCCCTAAGGAAAATTCCGCCACGCCGCAGGCGTCGTCTATATCGCAGGCGTCGTCTCTATCGCAGGCATCGTCCGCACCGCAGGCATCGCCGACGCCCGAGGAATCTCCAACCCCGCAGTCGTCGCCCGCAACGGACCAATCGCCCACACCGGCTCCCGAAGCATCACCGGTCCCGGAATCCCCGCCGCCGCCCGCGCCATCCGCCACCCCCTGACCCCGCTTCACACGCTATTTACGATTTTTTGACAAATCGGTGACAATTCGTCCTCACGGTTCGCCGAGTTTGCCCTCCATGCATTATAGTACCTGATAACCCTCTCCCATGC
>JBOHXO010000389.1:0-1525 GCA_050737475.1 Chthoniobacterales bacterium | reverse complement strand
ACCATGCTGCGTGCGAGGGGAGCGGTGACGAATCCGAGCAGGCCGAACGCGGCGCCGATGACGCCGAAAAGGAATTCCGGAATCGCGATGAGGCGCAGGTAATTCGCCTCGAAGGTCATGAACAGGCGCACGATGCTGTCGCAGGTGAGGGCGGTGAGCAGCACGAGCTGGATGCGGCGGTCGGTGATCACGACTCGCGCGCCGTCGAGGATGCCGCGCAACGCGAGGCGCAGGGTGGACGTGCCATCCGCACTGTGTTTCACAGCGGGTTCGCGCATGGCCAATGCCACGCCGAGGCACAGGAATGCGGTCGCGAGCGTGCCATACACCGGCCATCGCACCATCTCGTGCGCGGCCGGGCTCCAGTCGCTGCCGAAAAATTTTGCGATGCTGCGCGCGGCGGCGGGATCGTAGAGCAGACCGCCGGCGATCATTGCGACGAAGAACGCTCCCGATTGCCAGCGCATGAGGCTCTCGAGCACGCGCGGCCATGATTTATCGCGTCCATCGGCGGGCAGCGAATCGAAGGCGAGCGCCTCGTCCGCCCCGCTGGCAGAGGCTTCGGCGGCGCCGCTCAAAATGCGGTTGAGGAGGAGCATTACGAAAAGCAGCGTGGGGCGGCCGGTCGGTGCGAAGGCGAAAAGCAGCATCTCAGCGACCATCAACGAGGCGGCGAGCACGACCATGCGTTTGCGTCCGATCACGTCGGCAAGCGCGCCGGAGGGAACTTCGAGCGTCACGATGGCGACGGCCCACGCGACGTTCAGCAACGAGTATTGCTCGAGCGTGAGTCCGAGATCGAGGAACAGCACGCCGAGGACCGGGTAGTAGAACCGCGCGTTGAACAGCACGCGGAACGCGATGAAGAGCGGAATGTTGCGCGACGTGTTCACGAGTGGTTACGCATGCCTTATTCGCATTGCCGGGTAAAGGCGGGAAGGCTGCGGGAGAATGGCACCGGATGGGATTTGCTCCGGGCTCGCTTTTGCAGCACGAGCGGATATTTACGTCGCATGGCCGAGGCGCGCGCGACGCAACCGATGAGTTCGCTTGCCGTGTGGCTTGTCCTCATTGGCGCAGTGGCGGGGATCGCGGCCGGATTGTTTTTCGGCGACTATGCCGGGACGTTGCGGCCGGTTGGGAATGTCTATGCCATGCTTCTCGAGGTGGCGGTGTATCCGTATCTCATCTGCTCGCTGCTGCATGGACTGGGGAGGCTCACGCCGGCTGAGGCATGGCGGCTCTTTGCGGCGGGCTGGAAATTTTATGTGCTGCTCGGCGGCGTTGTCCTGGCGGTGTTGCTGGCGCTGGCGGGAGGAATTCCCCGGGCCCAGCCACTGGCCTTCGTGCCGGCCTCGGCGACCGCACCGGGCGGGGTGGGACTGCTCCAGATGTTGATTCCCAGCGATCCGTTTGCGGCTCTGAGCCAGAATTACGTGCCGGCGGTGATTCTGTTTTGCGTGGCCTTCGGCATTGCGCTCCAGCACGTGAAGGAGAAGGCGGCGCTGCTCGCGATGCTCGAGAG
>JBOHXO010000388.1:0-12650 GCA_050737475.1 Chthoniobacterales bacterium | reverse complement strand
AAACGCGAAGAAGGCGCTGCTCGGCACCAAAGGCGTGAAAAGCGCGGCCGTGATCGAGGAAGGCGAGTGGACGACATTCGCGCTCGGCATCGAGTCCGGCGCGGATCCGCGCGAGGCGATTTACCGCGCCGCGACGGAGCGCCACTGGGCTTTGCGCGAACTCACCCGCGATCGCGTCACGCTGGAGGACGTCTTCGCCGACATCACGCACCCTGATGAATAGCGCGAGGATTCTTGAATCTGGAAAGGGAGAAGGGGGGAAGGAACTCGGGAATTCTGATCTTACCGGAAGGATAATCGGCGCAGCCATCGAGGTGCATCGAGTCTTGGGGCCGGGATTTCTTGAGACAATTTACGAGTCCGCACTTTGTATCGAAATGGAGAGCCTTGGATTGCGGGTGGAGCGACAAAAAACTCTCCCAATTTTCTATCGCGACCGCATTGTCGGTGAACATAGGCTCGACCTTCTGGTCGAAGATACGGTCGTAGTGGAATTGAAAGCCGTTCGTGCGATTGAGCCGATTCATTACGCTGTTGTGCGATCTTATTTAAAGGCGATTGATCGCAAGGATGCTCTCATTATCAATTTCGCCACCAGTCCCTTGACGGTGCGACGAGCCGGACGCGAGTTGCCGACGAAGGAAATAGAATAATCATTTTCTCCCTTTCCCCTTTTCCAGATTCAAGAATCACCCGATGCGTAAATTTTTCACACTCTGGAAGCGCGAGGTCGCGGTTTATTTCCGGTCGCCGGCGGCCTACGTGATCCTCTTTTTCTTCCTGCTGCTCACGGGCTTCAATTTCTACGCCACCGTCAACGCCATGAACCAGGCGCCCGTGCGCATCTCGGTCGTCGAGGCGTATTTCAACACCGTCTTTTTCTGGTTCGGTTTCGTGGTGCCATTCCCGCTCATCACGATGCGGCTCTTCGCCGAGGAATACAAACTCGGCACCATCGAGCCGCTTATGACCGCGCCGGTGCGCGACGTGCAGGTGCTCTTCGCGAAATACCTCAGCGCGCTGTTTTTCTACGTCGTGCTGTGGCTGCCGAGCCTGCTCTATTTCGTCGTCTTCCACTGGCAGGCGCAGATCAACGCCGCCACCGCGGTCGGTCCGTATTTTGGCGCTTACGGCATGCTGCTGCTGCTCGGAATTTTCTATCTCTCCATCGGCTGTCTCGCCTCCGCGCTCACGCGCAACCAGGTCGTTGCTGCGATCATTTCCTTCGTCACCATCGCGCTGCTTTTCTACTGGGGATTTTACAGTCGCTGGTTTCCGAACGTGAGCCCGCTGCTGCAGGATTTCACCAATTACCTCTCTGCCGTGCAGCACATGGCGACATTCTCGCAGGGCCTCATTGATACGCGCCCGATCGTCTTCTACGTGAGCATGACCGCGTTCGTGTTGTTCCTCACGTATCAGGTCTTTCAATACCGGAGGTGGAGGGTCTGATCATGGCGAAGGACGTTTCCCAAACCGTGCGTGTGTCGCGGCTCGGCATCAGCTTCGGAGTGCTCGTGCAGTCGCTCTGCATCGTTTTCCTCGTCGGCGCGGCGAATTACATCGGCTTCAATTACTACAAGCGCTGGGACTTCTCGCGTTCGCAAAAATTCTCGCTCGCGGACCAGAGCGAGCAGGTGCTCCGGCAGCTCGAGCCGACGATGAAAGTCATTGTTTATTTTTCGCCGAATTCGATGGGGCCGGACTCATTGATCTACGGCGACGTGAAGAATCTGCTCGCGCAATTTGCGTTCTCGGGGCGCCGCAAAATTGACGTCCGCGAGATTGATCCGTCGCGTGATGTGGCGACGGCGCGCGAGCTGCAGGAGCAATACAAATTCGACGGCACGCAGAACCTGCTCATCCTCGATTATCAAGGCCGCTCGAAGCTCATTCCGATCATGGACATGGCCGAGTTCGATTTCTCGGGCGTGCCGTCCGGCGAGGCTCCGCAGCTTGTGACATTCAACGGCGAGGCCGCGCTCACTTCCGCGTTCATTGAACTGATGAGCCCGAAAAAAGCGCGCGTCTATTTCGTCAATGGCCACGGTGAGACCCTGCCCGCAAAACTCACCACGCTCGGCGACGCATTTCAGCGACAGAACATTGTGGCTCCCGGCCTGAATCTCGGCACCGTGGATCGCGTGCCCGCCGATGCCGACGCCGTGTGCATTGTCGGACCGCACTACGATTTCACGGACGCAGAAATCAACCTGCTGAACAAATATTGGAACGCGCAGGGGCGCATCGTCATTCTCCTCGACCCGAACACAAACCTCCCGAACTTCCGCCAGTTCGTGAACGACGTCGGCATCTGGGCGCGCAACGATCGCGTGCAGCGGCTGGCCGCCTCGACGACGCAGGCGACGTTCGGAATTTTGCGCAGCATGGTGCGCGGCGTGTTCCTGCCGGCCAGCCCGATCACCAAGCGTCTGGTCAACACGAACGCGCTGCTCATCGGTCCGACGCAATCCTTGTGGCTCGACGATGCTGGTGCGGCGCGGGACGATATCCAGCTCATCCCGCTGATCCAGGCCAGCGAGGAATACTGGGGCGAGCGCCACTATGCCGAGGACTCGGGCGCCGGCGTGATTTACAATGATGGCGAGGATACCGGAGCGCCGATCGTCTTGGCGGCTTCCGCGGAGAAAGGCGCCGCGAAGGACCAGCGCACGGATGTCGCCGTCTCGCGCATGGTCGTGGTGGGCAATTGCGGGTTCGTCGAGGACGAGGCATTGCGACAGGCGCCGGCGAATCTCGATTTCATGCTCAGCGTTCTCAACCGCATGATCGAGGGCCGCTCGAAGCTCACTGGCATCACGCCGCAATCCGCGAAGAGTTTTTCGCTCAGCCTTACTGACGCGCAAATCCGCAACATCGCCCTCTACACGCTCATCATTATTCCCGCGTGCGCGGCGCTGATGGGGCTCATCGTGGGATTGAGGCGTCGCGCATGAACCGCGCGCTCACCATCCTGCTCGTCCTGCTCACCGCCGGTGTCGCGGTGTTTCTCTTCGTCTTCGAGCCGCGACTGAAAAACACGCGCGAACACGAAGCCGATCGCGAGTTCGTTCTGCATTTCGATCCCACGTCCATTCGCGGCATTCGCATCGCATCGGGCGATGATGAATTCGAGATCAGCCTGCGCGACGACGCCTGGCGCATCGGTCCAAAGCCGAAGGATTTCGCTTCGCTGCAAAAAGTTTCCGAGCTGCTCAAGGCCGCCGGGAATCTGCGCGTGTTCGACGTCATTCCTGCGAACGACATGGGCGGCCGCAATCTCGACGACTTTGGCCTCGATAACCCGAAGAGCCACCTCGACCTCGTGGGGGACGGCGAGGCGACCGTCTATTTCGGCAAGGAGGCTGCCGGCGACGGACGCGTCTTCGTGCGCCGCGGCGATTCGAACGACATCTATATCGTGAGCGACGAATTGCAGGGGCTCGCCTTTCGGAATCCGCAGGATTTTCGCGATCGTCGCCTCACGAATCTCACGCCCGACCGCATTGACAAATTCACGATCAAGCGCGGCGCCGGCGAAATCGCGCTGGAGCGCGGCGGCCATGGATGGGAAGTCGTCCGCCCGCTGCGCGCCCGCGCCGACGATGCCGCGGTGGAAAAGCTGCTCAACGAAATGCTTGGCATGAGGATCGAGGCGTTTGTCGCGGATGAGGCGAACGACCTCAGCGCCTTCGGTCTTGCCGAGCCGCGCGCCGAATTGATCCTCAACGTGGACGGAAGCGACCGGCCTCTTGCGTTGCGCATCGGCACGCCGGTGGCCGGGAAAAAAGTCCTCGCGCAATACACCGCGCGCGACAGCGTTTATCACCTGCCCGAGCGGGCGTGGACGGCGCTGCAGATCGCACCGGAAGCGCTGCGCGACAGGCGCGTCGCGGAATTGAACATGGATACCGTGGACGCCATCCGCTTCAACGACGGAAAAAAGGAAACGCTCTACGAACGCTCCGGCGACGGCTGGAAATCCGGCGACCGCAAACTCACCGACGAGGAAGTCTCGCGTCAGGCGGGCATGCTGGCCGACGCGAAGGTCATCGAATACCTGCCGCTTACCGACGAGAATCTCAGCAAGAGCGGACTCGACAAGCCCGTGACGAAAATTTTCTTCGACGCGTGGCTGTCGGAAAACACGCCGGAGACCACGGCAGGCCGTCATCCCGTGCTGGTGCTGAGCGTGGGCAAACAGGAAGCCGGCAAAGCCTACGTGCGAGTCAACGACGATCCGGAGATTTGCGTCATTCCCTCGGTGGCGTCCGGGGAATTCCCCTAGTATTTCGGCGCGCGCACGGTGCCGGCTTCGACGTCGGAGCGGCGGCGCTGCACGATGCGGTCGGCCACCTCGTGCACCATTTCCTCGAGCAGGAGCCGGAGGTGGCTGCCGGCGCGGAAGTCGGACGGCGCGATGTTTTTCACGCGGTCGGCATGCACGCAGAGCTGGTAGCATTTCTTGAAACTGGCGCGCGTCGGATCGTCGGGATTGTAAACCGCGATGGCCTGGCCGCCGTTGCGCCGCATCACGGTGAAGCACGGCACATCGGTGGGACCGTCGCCGACATACACCATGTTCGTGAACGGCACGGGCCGCAGCTCCGCGGGCATGTGGTCGTTCACGTCCTGCGACATGTCGAGCATGCCCTTGTTGATGCGGAAGAGATATTGCGTCTTTTGCGTGTGGCTGATCACGCGGCGGGGGAAGGTGATGCGGCCGTTCGAATCCTCGGCAAACTCGCAGCCGAAAATCGCCTTCACATATGGCGCGAGGCGGCTGCCCTCGATGAGGACCTTGATGCCGGAGGAGATGATGTAGTGCTCGACGGTGATGCCATGCGCCTCGTGCTCGGAGGAGAGCAGGCCGGTTCGAAATTCGTCGAACATGTCCGGAAGGCCGGGATAGAAATTCATTTTCGTGCCAAGGCCGCGGAGTTCCGCGTTCGTCGGGCGGTCCATGCCGAGGTAGTCGAGCATGACCTTCATGTAGGCGAGTTCGTTGTCGTAACCCTCGTCCTTCACGAGCTCGCCGCACTTTTCCCAAAAGCTTTTCGGGTTGATGCCGAAGTGCGGGAAGATCGCCTCCTCCTGCATGTAATTCGGGCTGAGGGTCTGGTCGTAATCGTAGACGATTGCGATGGTGTTCTGCGGCGCTGCCATGGGTGAAAGGATTGTTTCACACCAAGAACACGAAGTTCACAAAGAAATTCCCGCCCTTTGTGCTGATCGCGGCCGCGTGCGGGCCTAATTTACGCACGCGGCGAGGGCGGCCGCGATCGTCGGATGACGAAACGCGTAGCCTGTTGCAAGGGTGGCCGTCGGCAGCACGCGCTGGCTGTCGAGCATAAGGTGGGAAAGTTCGCCAAGGCCGATTTTTAAAGCGAATGCGGGCGCTGGGAGAATTGCGGGGCGATGGACGGCGCGGGCGAGTGCGCGTGTGAAATCGGCGTTGCGCACGGGATCGGCCATCACGGCGTTGAGTGGGCCGGCGACTTGCGGGTTTTCAATGGCGTGCAGGATGATGCCGGCGACGTCGTCCACGTGGATGCACGACATCCATTGGCGCCCGCCGCCGAGCTTTCCGCCGATACCGGTGCGAAAAACGGGTGCGATGAGTTTCATGGCGCCGCCGTCGTGCCCAAGCACGAAGCCGGTGCGAATCAGCACGGTGCGTATGGTGGCGCGGCTTGCTGCGGATTCCCATGCGTCGGCGACATCGGCGAGAAAGCCTTCGCCGACGGGGCTGGACTCGTTGACTTCGCGCTCGTCCGTGTTGCCGTAGTAACCGATGGCGGAGCCGCACACGAAGACGGCCGGACCATCGGGCGCGGCGTTGAGCGCCTCGACGATGCGGCGCGTGCCCTCGACGCGGCTGTCGAGAATGCGGCGTTTTTTGGCCGGGGTCCAAAGCCCCATGATCGTTTCGCCGGCGAGATGGACGATGGCGTCGAGGCCGGAAAGATCGGGCGGCGCGTCGAGCGAGAAGCGGCGCGTTTCCGCGAATCCCGACTGCGGTTTGGGATTCCGGGAGAAGGCGACAACCTCGTGAGCCCGCTCGCGGGCGATCCATGCCACATGGGCGCCGATGAATCCGCTGGCGCCGTTGATTCCGATTTTCATTCCGAGGGGATCGTTTCCGCCGGCGCGGCCGGGTGCCTCAATGCGGAGGAGGCGGGAATTCCTTGTTGAGCCACTTGAGCGGGAATCGGTCGCCGGGGCAGTCGGTGGGCTTCGGGTTGATCTGCTTGTGGCCGTAGACGACGATGTCCTTGCCCTTCACTTTTCCGCAGCGTTTGCGGAGGTAGTTGATCAATTCCTCGAGCGCGGCGAGTTGCGTCTTCGTGGGCACGTCGCGGTTGAAGTCGCCGACGAGGCAGATGCCGAGCGCGATATTGTTGAGGTAGTCGCTTGCGACGTGGCCGCCGTTGATCTGGCGCGTCCAACGCCCGCCGATCTCGATCTCGCCGTTGCCGGACGAGCTGCCATTGCCAATCACGAAATGGTAGGCGAGCCCGTTTGGCATGTGCCGGACCTTGCGGTGGTAGATATCGAAGGCGTGGGCGTTGCCCTGGCGCGTGCCGCTATTGTGGACGACAATGTATTTCCAGCGGCCTTTTTTGACCTTTGCGTTGTCAATGGCCGCACGCACCGAGCCGGTGAGGTATTTGTATTTTTGCCCGCCTCCGAACAACGACCATCCGGTCTTTTTCGGTGGAGGAACGTCGCCCTCGTCCTCCGCGACTCCGGATTTTTCGATGACGATGGGCGCTTGTGGACGCTCGGAATCGCGCGGCGTCGCGGTTGGTTTTGGCGTCGCTGTCGGCTTCGGTGTTGGGATGGGCTTTGGTGTCGACTTGGGTTTCGGCGTTCGCTTCTCCGGCGTCTCCTCGGGCTCCGGAGTTGGCTTTGCCCGCGGCCGCGGCGTGCGCTCCGGCGTTTCCTCGGGTGTTGCTTTCGGCGTGGCTCGGGGAGTAGCGGTGGGCTTTGGCGCGGGTGTCGGAGTCTTTCGCGCGGCGGGAGTCGGGCGCGGTTTGGGCGTGGGGCTGGCGCGGGGAACGGGCCGGATGTCTTCGCGGGATTGCAGAAAAAGCTGACGCTTCTGCTCGTCGGTGAGTTCCGGATGCGCGAGTTTTACGGGGGCGAGGATTCCGGCGAGGATGAGGAGTCCGGCGGGAATCAATTTTCGCACGGGCGGAGGCTACCAGATTGAGCCGGTGGTTCAAGTGATGGCGCATTGCCTTTGTGAGCAGCCGGGAGTAGGATGGCGTCATGAAACGCTGGTTCCCCCTCGTCGTTTTGTGTGTCACGTGTGCCGCGATCGCCCATGGCGCGACGGTGCAGGAAGTCTACGCGGCAGGCGTGCGCGCCTCCATCGCGGGAGATGAAGTCACGGCCCGAAAATTGTTCATGCAGGTGCTTGCCGCCGATCCGGAAAACAAGGCCGCTGCAGCAAACCTCCGTCGCATGGATCTCGCCGCCTCGACGAAAGGCACCCTCAAGTCGCGCGTCGAGGCGCTGACCATCCCGAAGGTGGACTTCAAGGATGCATCGCTTTCCGCGGTGCTGGATTATCTGCCGAAGCTTGCCGCGAAGCAGCCGGGCGGCGCTGCAATCAACATCGTGCAGATGTTTCCGAAGGAATACGGCGAAGAGAAAAAAATCACGCTGCAGCTCACGAATGTGCCGATGTCCAGCTTGCTCGATTACGTTGCGGAGCTGGGCGGAGTGAAGGTGACCTACGACAAGGCGGCAGTCGTGATCAAGATGCCGGACGCCGTCAAGCCGCAGGCCACTCAATAGCGCACGCGCACGAGATACAGTCCGTCCGCAGGCGCGACATCCGTCCAGCGGCCTTCGCCGGCAAGCATGCGACGAATCGTTGACTGGTCTTCGCGGCCGGTTGCGACACGGATCGCGGCTCCCACGAGCATGCGTACCATTTTGTAGAGGAAGCCGTCGCCTTCGAATGTCAGGTGCAACGATGAGCGTGATCCGGTGACGCGGATGGAATGAATCGTCCGCACGGTGTCGCTCGCGGGCGTGCCGCGATTTGCGGAGAACGCACGGAAGTCGTGCGAGCCTTCGAATAAATGGAGTGTCGCGTGCAACGCTGCGAGGTCGAGATCGCGCGACATGTGCCATGCCCGGCGAAAAAGATGCGGCGGCAGCACGTCGCCGGTCCAGATGTCGTAGCGGTAGATTTTTCCGGTTGCGTCGAAGCGTGCGTGAAATTTTTTTGCGGCCCGCGCGGCCCGAAGAATGCGCACCGTGCGCGGCAGGCTGCCATTCAACGCACGCTGCCAGTCGGAGGGACTCATGTTCGATTTCTCCGGCGCATCGAAATGCGCGACCTGGCCGAGCGCATGCACTCCGGAGTCGGTGCGGCCCGAGCCGTGCAGACGCAGCGGGGTTTGCGCAATCCGGGCGAGGGCGGCTTCGATCTCATCCTGCACGGTGTTGCCGCCAGCCTGGCTCTGCCAGCCTGCGAAGGTCGCGCCGTCGTAGGCGATGGTGAGCTTGATGCGCACGATGGTTACAGCGAGGAGAGCCCGCCGGCCTGTGCGTCGAGCCAGCTTTGCAGGATCACCTGCGCGGCGGCCTGGTCAATGATGTGCTTTTGCTCCTTCGCCTTGCGTCCGGCCTCCTGCAGCGAGCGCTGGGCGGAGACCGTGGTGAGACGTTCGTCCCATGTCACGACCTTGCACGGTAGCGTGGCGCGCAGTTCCGCGGCGAATGCGGCTGCTTTTTCGGACGCCGGGCCATGGGAGCCGTCCATGTTGCGCGGAAGGCCGACGACGACGGTTTCGATTTCACGTTCGATCACAAGTTCGCGGATGCGTTGCAGCGCGGGCATTTGCTTCACGTGGATGGTCTCGAGAGGGTGGGCCATGAAGCCCAATTCATCGCTGATTGCCACGCCCACGCGGGCGTCGCCGGAATCAATACCGAGCATGCGTTTCATTTGGGCATTGAAAATGACACACCTCGCTCCTACGTTGCAAAGCGTATGGCGACGCTACCCTTTTCCAAGTTCGGCGAAAACCTGCCCGTGACAGGCCTTGTGGCCTTTTCGCAGGCTGCGGTGGGCTTTGGCGTCGGGCTGCTCGTCGCCGACAAACTCGAGATCAACGCGCGGCAGCGCACCGCGATCGCCCTCATCGGCGCCGGCGCGGCTGCGGTGATTCCGTTCGTTGCAGGTATTTACGACCGCCTCAGTCACCGGGCTTCCTCCGAGCGCGACATGCGCCGCCGGCTGGAATCCATTCGCGAGGACGTCGGTTTCCCCGGCAACGAGGAACTCGTTTGATTCGCCGGGCGTGAGCATATCGCGCCCGCTGGTTCTTGCTTCGCGCTCTCCGCGCCGCAGGGAATTGCTTGCGCAGGCAGGGGTCGAAACCATTTTCGCGCCGGCGGATGTCGAGGAGCAGAGCGAAACCGAGGGGCCGCCGTCCGGCCTGGCCATCGCAAATGCGGAACTCAAGGCCATGGCCGTGGCGCTCGGCCGTCCGGACGACGTGGTGCTGGGCGCAGATACGATCGTCGTGTTTGAAGGCGAAATTTTCGGAAAGCCGCGCGACCTTGCGCATGCCGCGGAAATGCTCGGCCGCATGGCGGGACACACGCACGAGGTAATCACGGGCGTCTGCCTCGTGGAGTGGGGGCGCCGCGCGCTGGTGAAATTTCACGACACGACGCGGGTGCGATTCCGCGCGCTCACAGCCGCTCAGATCGAGGATTATCTTGCATCCATCGAACCGTTCGACAAGGCCGGCGCCTATGCCGCGCAGGAGGATGAAGGCCGGATCATCGAATGCATCGAGGGCTCGTTTTCAAACGTGGTTGGGTTGCCTTTGGAGCGCACGACCGATGCGCTGCATGCGCAATTTGGCTTCGCGAATTGACGCGCCGCGGCGGCAGCCACCGGAGGAAAGTCGCATTTCGCGGGGAAATCGTTTGTGTTGATTGGGCCGTCGGTGCTTGATAAATGCGCCCGGACGGGATTCGCGGCGCGAACATATCGAATCGAATTGAAGACCAAGAGCCACCAGAACGGCGGGAAAAAGCCGGTGACGATGCGGGACGTGGCGCGCGAAAGCGGCGTGTCGCCGATGACGGTGTCGCGCGTGCTCTCCGGCTCGCAGACCGTGGATCCGGAATTGCGCCAGCGTGTGCTGTCCATCGCCGAGAGGCTCGACTACGTGCCGAACATGCTCGCGAGCAACCTCGCCAGCAACCGCACGGAATTCATCGGCGTGGCGACGCCGTTTCGCGACCTGGTCGGCACGACATTTTTTCGCGAGGTGCTGGCGGGATTCCAGAGCGTGACGGAGCGCAACAAGCTCGACTTCGCACTGTTCGATTGCGCGTCGGAGCGGTTCAACGATCCGCGCGAGCTCGCGGCGATTTACCGGCAGAAAAAAGCGGGAGGATTGCTGATCGTCGCGCCGCAGATGCACGGGCGGTATTTGCGGACGCTTGCCGGCATGGGCGTGGCGTTCGTGGTGGTCGGCGAATACATTGACGACGAGGAAGTGCCCTCGATTTCCTGCGACGATACGATGGGAATCAAACTTGCGGTCGAGCACCTTCTCGGGCTCGGCCATCGCGACATTGCCTACATCGGAGGTCCCCCGATGCTGGGCAGCGGAAAGCGCCGCGAGAGTGCGTTCACCACCGCCATGGCGGCGGCGAACATCGAGGTGCCCGCGCACTTTTTGCAGCCGGGCGATTACACGATCATCAGCGGGCACGAGTCCGCGCAATTTTTGCTCACGAGCAAGCGAAGGCACCCGACTGCGATTGTGGCCGCGAATGACATCTCGGCCATCGGCGTGATCGAGGCGGCGCGGGATCTCGGCCTGCGCGTGCCGGAGGATTTGTCGGTGACGGGATTCGACGATTTGTCGCCGGCGCACGAGCATGGACTGTTCCTCACCACGCTGCATCAACCGGTGATGGAAATCGGCACGGTTGCGGCCAAAATGCTTTTGAAATCCATCGAAAATGGCGAGCCTCTCAATGGCCACGTGGATGTGGATGTGGCACTTGTGGTGCGCAGTTCCACGGGACCGGCTGCGACCAGGATGTCCGTGGTTTCCTAAGTAAGCGACAACAGAATCATAAGAGTTGCTCTCTGAAAGATAGCGCTACCAAAAATAATTTAATCTGTAAGATGTTATCGGAAAGGATGATGTGTAATTTCATGATTCCAATTCTCAAAAAAACTGTTGACCGTAAGTCGATTGTATCTCAATAGTGCGGAGTAGTTCAGATAGACCACCCTCCCAATTAACCTCCTCCAGAACTTATGTGCAAAATTCGTTTTTGCCGTGCCCGTGTCGGTGTCTCGGCTTTATTTACTCTGTTAATCTCCGCGATCCCGGCCATTGCTGCAAATTCGACATGGTTTGGGACGACCAGCGGTGATTGGTCGGAGCCTACAAACTGGTCTGCTGCGGTACCTGCTTCAATAGATACCGCTATCTTTAACTCGGTTGTGACAGGCGAGACGGCGATCACGACAGGAACATTGACCGTTCAAAATATCACGGTCACCACAGGCACGGCTCTCTCCTACACGTTCGGTGCGACACCCGGCTCCGGAACGATCACTTTTGGCGCAAATAACGGCGGCGTCACAATTAATAGTGCCGTCACCACTCCGCAGACCGTCAATTCCAATATTGTGCTGCCCAGCACCGGGACGGACTTCCTTTTTAGAAATGACAGCACGACCGCGAGTCTCGCGCTTGCGGGAAGCGTCACCAGTGGGGGAGGCGGCAATAAGAATTTCAAACTGATTGGGAATGGAAGCGGAGTCTTCAGCGGAGCGTTGGGTAACGGCGTGGGGCTCGTGAAGGAAAATGGCACGGGCACCTGGGTGCTCACCGGGACTCAAACGACAAACGTTCAATCGAATGTCACCCAGGGCACGCTCGTGGTTAACAGCGCCTTTACCGTGACGGGGGGGACGTTTTTCGCCGGCAATGCTACCGGTGCGAAATTGGCGGGGACGGGGAGCGTTACAGCGAACACCTTTAACATCAATAACACAGCCACGCTTGCGCCCGGAGATGCCTCGCTGCCCACGGCGCAGCAAACCGGAACGTTCGACATCGTTTCCTCCACCAACGGACTGACCTTCAACGACACCTCGACTCTTCAAATTCAAATAGGCGGGGCGACTCCCGGTGATGGACAAGGGAATTACGATCAGGTCAACGTCAGCGGAAAGATCACGCTAAATACCACGACCATCACCCTTAGCCTGTCGTTGGTAAATAACTTCGCTCCGCAGTCCACAGATGTTTTCTACATTGCGACGCGGGGAGATTTTGGCTTCTGGGCAAAGAATTTTTCCGGCCTGGCCGAGGGTGCGACGGTGGACCTGGGCAATGGCGCAACCGGCCAGATCACCTATCTCGCAAACTGGGCAGGCAACCAGGTGGACAGCTCCGTGACTGGCGGCAATGACCTTGCGATTTACAATATCGTCGGCGTGCCCGAGCCGCATACGGTCGCCCTGGTTGCGGCGGCGTGTGGCTTTTTGCTGATTTTTGGACGGAAGAGAAAGACTTCCGCACAACGCTGATTTTGCAGGAAGGAGATCCTGCATCTCCGTGAGGGCGGCGCATGGCTGTGGA
>JBOHXO010000387.1:0-3853 GCA_050737475.1 Chthoniobacterales bacterium | reverse complement strand
CTTCAACGGCAAGGAAGGGCCGCTGCGCACGGTGATTGACGCGAAGCCGCACGTCTTCAACCACAATCTCGAAACCGTCGAGCGCCTCTCGCCGCTCGTCCGTTCCCGCGCCAAATACCGCCTCTCGCTCGACTTCCTCAAGCGCGCGAAGGAACTCGATCCCGAGGTCGTCACCAAAAGCGGGCTCATGCTCGGGCTGGGGGAGACCGAGAACGAATTGTTCGAGGCGATGGACGACCTGCGCGAGGCGAATGTTCAGGTGCTCACGCTCGGCCAGTATTTGCGCCCGACTCCGAACCACCTGCCCGTGGTGGAATACATCCGGCCCGAGGCGTTCGAGCTGTATCGCGAGATCGGTGCCAACAAGGGTTTCGAATACGTCGCCAGCGGTCCGCTCGTGCGCAGTTCGTATCACGCGGCGGACTACAATCCCGCGCCGCGCGGCAACCGAAAATCGTCGTAACGCGAAGGTTGCCCCGCGATTTGCGCGGTGTTACTTTCGCTGTTGGTGGAATGGAAATTGCTCTGTGGGGCAATTGCCGGTCCGCCGCTGCACCGAACCTGATTTTAACACACACATAGGAACTCGATGAACCAAGCCTTTCCGACCGACAGCCGCTCCCTTTATTCGCCTGAGCACGAGCACGATGCCTGTGGCGTCGGCCTCGTGGCCAGGGTCAGCGGCGAACGTTCGAATCGCATCCTCCGGATCGGCCTGCGTTCCATTTGCTCGCTCATGCATCGCGGTGCGCTCGATGCCGACGCGAAGACCGGTGACGGCGCCGGCGTGATGACACAGATTCCCTACAAGATTTTTGCGGCGGACGTGGCGCGACTGGTGAGCAAGCCGCTGGCCAGCGAGAGCGATCTCGCGGTCGGCGTGATGTTCCTGCCGCACGACAATGCCTACGCGCAGGCGCAGGCGAAAACCATCACCGCGGAAGTGCTCGAAAAACGCGAGCTCACGCTGCTCGGCTGGCGCGAGGTGCCGACCAATCTTCGCGTCCTCGGCGAAAAGGCGCAAAGCACCATGCCCCGCATCGAGCACGCGCTCATCTGCCGTCCCGTCGGCATGGAGGACGACGACTACGAGCGCCGGCTTTTCCTCGCGCGCAACGAAATCGAGGACAACGCCGCCGCCGCGGGCATCAGGAATTTCTACATCCCGTCGTTCTCGCACCGGATGATCGTTTACAAGGGCCTGCTCGTCTCATCCTCGCTCGAGAAATTTTACACCGACCTGCAAAGCCCGGCCTACGAGACGGCATTCTGCGTCTACCACCAGCGCTACAGCACGAACACCTTCCCGACGTGGCCGCTCGCGCAGCCGTCGCGCATGCTCGCGCACAACGGCGAGATCAACACCGTGCGCGGCAATCGCAACTGGACCAAGGCCCGCGAGGCCGAGCTCCAGGCAGATTTCTGGGGCAAGGACGTGGACCTGCTCAAGCCGATCATTCAGCCCGGTGGCTCGGATTCCGTGAGCCTCGACAACGTTCTCGAGGTGATGACCATGTCCGGCCGAGGCCCACTGCATACCATGATGATGCTCGTGCCGCCCGCATGGCGCGGTGACAAAAAAATGTCGCCCGAGCTGCAGGCGTTTTACGAATACCATCGCTGCATCTGCGAGCCGTGGGACGGTCCCGCCGCACTCGTGTTCACGAACGGCCTCACCGTCGGCGCCTGCCTCGACCGCAACGGCCTGCGTCCCGCGCGTTACAAGCTTACGAACGACGGCATCCTCACGCTTGGCTCGGAAGTCGGTGTGTCCGGCCTGCCACATGTCAGCATTGTCGAAAAGGGCCGTCTCGCGCCCGGCGAAATGATCGCGGTTGACCTCGTTGCCGGGAAATTGCTGCGCGACACCGAGATCAAGCAATCGCTCGCCGACGCACAGCCCTACGGCGAGTGGCTCGACAAATATCTCGTGAAATTTCCGCAGGCAAAGGCGGAGGAAATCCTGCCGTCCGAGGGCGAGGTGGACATTCTCGGCCTCACGCAGCGGCAGATCGCATTTGGCTACACGAGCGAGGAAGTGGACATGATCCTCAAGCCGATGCTCAAGACCGGCGCCGAGGCCGTCGGCTCGATGGGCGACGACACGCCGATCGCCGTGCTCTCGCTCAAGCCGCGCCTGCTCTACACCTATTTCAAACAGCTCTTCGCGCAGGTCACGAATCCGCCGATCGACCCGATCCGCGAAAAACTCGTGATGTCGCTGCACACCGTGCTCGGATGGCGGCGCAATCTGCTCGGCGAGACGCCCGAGCACGCCGAACAGGTGATGCTCGACTCGCCGCTCGTGCTCGATGGCGAGCTGGAGAAATTGAAGAACCTGCCCGCGCCGCACAAAGCCGGAACGGTCTCGATCCTGTGGCCTGTCTCCGAGGGGCCCGAGGGCCTCGCGAAGGCGATTGAGCGCATCAAGTCCGATGCCGAGGCCGCCGTGGATGACGGTGCGCGCATCCTCATTTTGTCGGATCGCGGCGTGGACAACGAAAATGTCTCCGTGCCCGCGATGCTTGCGATGGGCGCGGTGCATCACCATCTCACGAATGTCGGAAAGCGCATGCGCACGAGCGTGATCGTCGAGACCGGCGAGGCCCGCGACGTGCATCAGATCGCCTGCCTCATCGGCTACGGCGCAAGCTGCGTGAATCCCTATCTCGCGCTCGAGACCGTTCGCGAACTCGTGGACAAGGGCCTCGAGGTGGACTTCGCGACGGCCGTGGTGAACTACCGCACGTCGCTCGAGAACGGCATTCTCAAGATCATGTCCAAGATGGGCATCTCGATTGTGAGCAGCTATCGCGGCGCGCAGATGTTCGAGGCGCTTGGCATTTCGAGCAAGGTGATCGGCGAATGCTTTGCCGGCACGAGTTCGCAGATCGAGGGCGTCGGCTTCACCGAAATCGCGCAGGAAAGCCTCGCGCGCCACGCCGCCGCCTTCGCGAACGCGGTGCCCATCGAGCCCGGTAAACTCGAGGACCCCGGTTATTACCGCTTCCGCCGCGGTGGCGAGAATCATGCGGTCACGCCGCCGGTCATCCAGAATTTCCACACCTACGTCGGCATCAAGGGCGCCGAGAAAGCGAACAAGCCCGAGGATTACCAAAAGTATCTCGACGCCATCAAAGCCACGCGTCCGAACGCGCTCCGGCATCTGCTTGAGCTCGTGCCGCGGACCAGCGGTCCGATTCCGATCGAGGAAGTCGAGCCGATCGTGGAAATCCGCAAACGCTTCACCACGGCCGGCATGTCGCTCGGCGCGCTCAGCCCCGAGGCGCACGAGGCCCTGGCCATCGCCATGAACCAGATCGGCGGAAAGTCGAACAGCGGCGAGGGCGGCGAGGATCACGCGCGCTTCAAGCGTCGCGAGAATGGCGATTGGGCGAACAGCGCGATCAAGCAGATCGCGTCGGGACGCTTCGGCGTTTCGGCGGCGTATCTCGCCAGCGCGAAGGAAATCGAAATCAAGATGGCGCAGGGCGCGAAGCCCGGCGAGGGCGGCCAGCTGCCCGGCCAGAAGGTGAGCCCGTATATCGCGAAGCTCCGGCATTCCGTGCCCGGAGTGACGCTTATCTCGCCGCCACCGCACCACGACATCTACTCGATCGAGGACCTTGCGCAGTTGATCTACGACCTCAAGCAGGTGAATCCGCGCGCGCGCGTTTGCGTGAAGCTCGTGTCCGAGGCCGGCGTCGGCACCATTGCCGCGGGCGTCGCCAAGGCGCATGCGGACATCATTCTCGTGAGCGGCCATGACGGCGGCACAGGCGCTTCGCCGCTGAGCTCGATCAAAAACGCGGGCGGCCCGTGGGAACTCGGCGTCGCCGAGACGCACCAGGTG
>JBOHXO010000386.1:0-5997 GCA_050737475.1 Chthoniobacterales bacterium | reverse complement strand
GCACCAAGGTGACTGTTGAACGAAAAATGTTTCGGCGTGAGCCGCGGCATCGTGAAGCCGGTCGCGGGATTGCAGTAGTCGGTAGAAAATTTTTGCTCGGTCCACTCGCTGTCCGTCGCGGACTGGCGCGAGACGGTGAGGTTGTTGTTGCCCCAGCGCAGCGCGGTCTCGATGGAGTCGGCGAGCCGCTGGCCAATTTCCTCGCGGATGACCAGACGGTCCACGACCGCCTCGATGGTGTGCCGCCGGCCCTTGTCGAGCTTGATGGGATCGGGCTTGCCGAGCTCGATCATTTCGCCGTCCACGCGCAGACGGACAAAACCCTCGCGTCGCGCCTTCTCGATCACGTCGCGAAATTCCCCCGTCTCGCCCTGCACGAGCGGCGCGAGCAGCATGAACTTCGTGCCCTCAGGCCATGTCGTGATGACGTCGGCGATCTGCTGCGGCGTCTGGCGGACGACGGGATCACCTGTTACCGGATCGTGCGGTCGTCCAATGGCGGCGAAGAGAAGGCGCAGATAATCGTAAATTTCGGTCGTGGTCGCGATGGTCGAGCGCGGATTCGTGCCGCTGGTGCGCTGCTCGATCGCGATGGCCGGCGACAGGCCCTCGATGTAGTCCACGTCGGGTTTCTGCATCTGGTCGAGGAATTGCCGCGCGTAGGCGGAGAGACTCTCGACGTATTTGCGCTGTCCCTCGGCGTAAAGCGTGTCGAACGCCAGCGACGACTTTCCCGAACCGCTCAGGCCGGTAACGACGACGAGCCGGTTGCGTGGGATTTCCACATCGAGGTTGCGCAGATTGTGCTGCCGCGCGCCCTTGATGCGGATCACCGAGTGGTTGTTCGTCCCCATTGCGGTAAACGGCACAGTATAACGCAACTGGAATGGCTTCTGCCTACGAAAAAGACCCCGGTATGATTTGCGAATGCTCCGTGTGTGTGTAGTTTGCCCCAGCACTGTTACCCAAATGTTCACCCGCCGTCTCGTTCTCGTCTGCCTGGCACTCGCCACCACCCTCGTCTGCGCGCCGGGCGTCGTCATACGGGACGACACATCCGATTCGCTCTACCGGAGGCTGGGAAAGAAAGCCGCCTTCAGTCCGGTCGGACGCGTGGAGATTGATTACGGGCGCGGTTATGAGGCCATCGCCACGGCAACGCTTTATGGCGTGGATCGCATTGTCAGCGCCGGTCACGTCTTCGACAGCAGCTCGCTCGACGGAGCCGTGGGCGTGCGGATTAATTTCGGCCGCGGCCGTGTCGCCTACATTGATTTCCTGGCGCCGGGCGTGGTCAATGTGCATCCCGGCTACGATCCGGTCACGCTGGCTGACGATGTCTCGGTGGTTTTCCTGCCCCCGACGTTTCAAGTCAGAACGGCGGCACTCTACCAGGGCGGCCGTGTGCGCAAAAACACGACGATCACGTTCGTGGGCTTCGGCGACACCGGCACGGGAAAAACCGGCAGCAAGACCTACTCGATCACAAAACGCGGCGGCCAGAACACGCTCGGCAATTATTACCTCGGCGGCCGCGACTTCGAGGTGGATTTCGACCGGCCCGGCCATCCCGAATACAGCTCGCTCGGCGGCAAAAATCCCATCCGGCTCGAGAGCTTGATCGGGCCCGGCGACAGCGGCGGCTCCGTGTGGGTCCGCATCGGCGGCCGCTGGCAGATCATCGGAATCAATTCCTTTGGCGAGGACTGGTTTCCCCGCGGCAATGGCAACCGGATCCAGGACGACTACGGTGACCGCAGCGGATTCGTGTATCTCCCGCGCTACTACGCGTGGATGAACTCGCTCGTCTCGCCCTATTGATCAATCCCCGGACTTGCTGAGCCGCTCGACGGGCTTGTCGAAGAGCAGTTCGTGCGCCTCGCGCAACGTCGCAGGAATGCGCTCCGCAAACGGGCTCGCGGCGACCGCCGAGCGGACGCCCGGTTCGTCAAACTCCGCTGCGTTCCTGCCCGGGAACCAATGCTCAGCCTGGCCGAGCAGGTTGTAGCGCATTTTTCCAAAGTCCACGAGATCGAGAGCCTTCGCATAATTGAAGAGCCGGAGAATTTCCCACACGTTCACGTCGCCCGGCACATGATCCCAATCGGGAATCCCCTCCTCCCAGCGCGCCATCCAATCGTCACCGAGCGAACTGCGCAGTTCTGCACGAAGACGTGCGTCAATTTCCGCAACGAGCGGCGCTGCGGTGTCGAGCATTTCGAGCACCTTGAGATGCGCGTCGAAATCCGAGGGCCGCGCGGCGCCGACGCTGAGCGTGTGCACCTCCGGCCGGAGCAGGCAGTAAAGGTCATTGAATTCCATCGGCGTGAGCGGCGCGCAAAGCTCCACCAACTTCGCGGGCGGCTCGTAGAGTTTTCCGCCCTTGTCGTTCGGGCTGATGATGAACACGCCCATGTCGCGCGCGCGTGCGGCGAGAACGTTCGGCCAATTGATGTTGTTGACCCAATACCAGTGCAGGTTCACGTAATCGAACGCATCGCTCTCGATCGCTCTTAGAATCACGCGCGGCAGCGCATGGGTCGAAAAACCGATATGGCGCACGCGCCCCTCGCGCTGCAATTGTTGCGCCACCTCGATGCAGCCGCCTTTGCGCAGGCTCCAGTCGAGGAGTTCGTCGGTATTGATGCCGTGGAGCGAGAAGAGGTCCACGTAGTCGAGGCCGAGCAGCAACATGGACTTGTCGAAAGTTTTCAGGAATTCCGCAGGATCGGCTGTTGGAGCAACCTTCGTTTGCACGATGAGTTTTTCACGCGGGAGCGTTGGCAGGATGCGGCCGAGCTGCATTTCGGACGAGCCGTAGCCCCGCGCGGTCTCGATGTGATTGATGCCCACTTCGAGCGAGCGTCGGATTGTCGCCTCGAGGTTCGCCTGCCCGTCGGCGGGGATTTCCTCGGGCTTCAGATCGTTCCACGAATGCTGGTAACGCATGCCTCCGCACGAGAAGACGGGGATCTGCAATTCCGTGCGGCCAAAACGACGATGGAGCATGGGAAAATGGTTATGCGCGCGGACGCAGGATGGCCAGCACTTCGATTTCGGCGGTTTGCGGAAACATGTCGAACGGCGTCGCCGACTCGAGCACGTAGCTGCCGGCCAGCATTTTCAAATCGCGCGCAAGCGTGGAGGGATCGCACGAAACGTAGATCAATTTTTCGACGGCCGCGCCGCTCAGCGAGTCAATCACGCGGGGCTCCACACCCTGCGCGGGCGGATCGAGAATGACCGTGGCCGGCCCGCCGACCAGCGCTTCGTCGAGGAGCGCGGAGACGTCGCCCTCGAGATAACTTTCGTTCGGAGCCGCGATCTCCCGCGCCTGCGCGATGCTGCGCTCGTTCCATTCGATGCCGATCGCACGCCGGAATTTCGGCGCAAGCTTCCGCGCGAAAAAGCCGTCGCCGCAATATGCGTCCACGAGGAGCTCGCCACCTTCGCCGCACGCCGCCGCGACGGCATCGAGCAACAGCCCGGCCACGACATCGTTGGTTTGATGGAAGCCGAAGCGATCGTTATGCTCGCGCAGCGTGCGTGCGCCCTCGCGAACCGGCTCATGGCGCAATTGCGTGAGCAATTTATTCACCGCATCCGACGCGAGCAGGCAGGCCTCAATGTCCACGAGACCGCGTCCGTCGCGGCGATGAAAACCGATGCGGCCGTCGCGGCGATGGACGGTGATGCGGTTGCGATAACCATAAGCGAGCGGCGACGGCATGCCCTCGGTCACATTTGGATTTTCGATTCCGCCCAGCCGGCGCAGCGTGTCGCGCACCTGCTTCGTCTTCAGCTCGAGCTGATAATCGTAGGCGGTGTGTTGATACGAGCAACCGCCGCAGGTGCCGTAATACGGGCAGGGCGGAACCACACGGCGCGGGGACGTCTCGAGAATTTCCACGAGTTCCGCCTCGACGAAGCGAGTCGTCTGGCGGTGGACGCGCGCTTTCACGCGCTCGCCGGGCAACGCGTCACGCACAAAGCACACGCGTCCATCTTCAAGCCGGGCCACGGCCTTGCCGCCAAATCCTACGTCCGTAATTTCGAGAATGACATCCACACGGCGACCCTATCCCACGCCGCACGGAAAAAAAGAAATCCCGCGGGCGCTCCTACAATTGGTCGAGAATCCCGTTGAGGCCGGAATAATAGCCCGTCCAGAACGTGATGATCTTGTAGGCGAGCACACCTGCAATGGCGATGTAGACAAATTGCGAAAAGACTCCGGAAAGCATTTTGAGCCGGCTCTGGAATTGTTCCGTGTACCGCTCGGCCTGGAGTTGCATCTCCTGGTCGAGACGCCCGGACACCTCCCCCATTTGAAAAGCCCGGTCAATATCCTCGGGAAAAGCACCGGTGTGCGTGACGGCCGCGCCGAGGCGCTCGCCTGCTTGAATGGCCAGCACCGCCTCCGCGGCGCCACGCTCGAACAACGCACTGCCGCTTGCAACCGCCGAGCGATTCATCGCGGACAGGATACTGCCGCTGGCCTGCACGAGAATTCCCATGAGCATGCAAAACCGGGAGCCGACCATCGCGACGCGCGCACCGCCAATGCCGGGGATGGATTGCAGGAATTGATCGGCCTGCGGCGCCTCGCGGGCCGCGCGCAATATCGCGAGAAACGCGATCCATCCGAGCGCAAATGCGATGTAGAAAATTCCGAGCAGCTTTGCCACCGACCACACAAATTCCTCCACGCCGCCATCCCCGAACAACGAGGGAATACCGAGCATGAGCGCGCCGAAATGCAGGATGAAAATCGGGTATGCGGTCTGTGCGAGAATGCGACTGCGCGTCTTCGCGAGCGTGCCGTAGTAGCCGCTGAGGTAGCCCATCGCATCGTCAAGGCGTCCGCTGGATTCGCCACCGCGCACGAGTTCGCGATCCAGTTCCGTGAAGACCTCGGGAACCGCGGCGAAGTATCCCTCGGCGTTCGTTTCCTTCACCCGTTCGAGCATGGCCTGCGCAACGCGGCGGGAGACGGTCGAGCGGCCCTTGCTTTTCAACTCGAGCGCCTGCGGCATGGTCTGGCCGCTTCGCAGGAGCTGGCTCATGTCGTGAAAAAACAGCTCTTTCTGCTGGAGGGAAAGATGCACTATGGCGCTAAGGTTGAGGAATGGTAATCCACGCGCAGCAGGATGACAAGTTCATGCGCCGCGCAATCGCCGAGGCGCGGAAGGGCCTGGGACAAACGAGCCCGAATCCCGCGGTCGGCGCGGTGATCGTGAAAAACGGACGCGTAATCGCCACGGGTTACCATCACGCCGCAGGCCGGCCGCATGCGGAGATCGAGGCAATTCACGCGTTGGGGAATCCGCGACTTGCGCATGACGCGACATTATATGTGACGCTGGAACCGTGCTCGACGCACGGCCGCACACCGCCTTGCACGGAGGCGATTTTGCGGCACGGATTTGCGCGCGTCGTTTACGGGGCGACGGATCCGAATCCGGCGCATGCGGGCCGTGCGGATGCGATTCTGAGCGCAGCCGGTATCGCGGTTCGCACCGGTGTTCTTTCCGATGAATGCGCCGCGTTGAACGTGGAATGGAATCATTGGATGCGGACCGGCAGGCCCTACGTGATCGCGAAATGCGGCATGTCGCTCGACGGCCGGATTGGATCGCATCCGGAGTCGCGTTGGATCACGAACGCGAAATCACGCGACGACGCGATGCAGTTGCGTGCGCGGGCGGACGCCATCCTCGTCGGCGGCGGAACTGTACGTGCGGACGACCCGCAGCTCACCGTGCGGATTCCCGGAGCGACGCGGCAACCGTGGCGCGTGGTGACGACGCAAAGCGGAAGCCTCCCGAAGTCGGCAAAACTTTTCACGGATGCCCAACGCGACCGCACGCTCGTTTTCGAAAAAATACCGCTTCGCGATGTGCTCGCCGCACTCGGACAAATGGAGGTGACGAGCGTGCTGATCGAGGGCGGTGGACGCACGCTCGGCGAGGCATTCGATCGAGGGTTGGTCAATAG
>JBOHXO010000385.1:0-4543 GCA_050737475.1 Chthoniobacterales bacterium | reverse complement strand
GGGGAGAAAGGGTTCATTTCCACCGGGAAAATACGCGGCGGCATTACTTTCCTGTGGCCTCGTCGGCTATCAATATCTGTATCCGTTGCAGTGGTTCGAAACTTATCGAACCAAGGACAAGAAGCGGAGTGACTCCGACGAGGGGGGATTGCGAGTGCGGGCGATTCCCGCCCCGCAGCCGCCGGAGGATTATTGGCCGAACGAGAGGCTTCTCAAGTTTCGCGACTTCCATATTTTTCCCCATTTTAATCCGCACGAATTCTTCAAGGTGAATCGCAGAGTCTCGCCTGGCGTCATCCTGTCGGTGGAAAATTCCGGCGTCATCCAACGCCAGAAACTCGCGGCTCCATTGGAAGCGCTTTTATGCTGGCGCATCTACCGCAACGGCCGCCTGATCAACAAAGGAAGCGCCGGGGGAAACGTTCGTCATCCGGTGCAGGAAACGGGAACATATGTCGCTTATGTGGGCGTGGAAGGTCCGACCGGCTTCATGCCCGTGAGCAATTGCCTGGAGTTTCCGCTCTTCCCCACCAAATCCGGCGGTGTGGAGCTCTTCCCGACGGCGACCAACCCCGATCACGTGCCGGACTATCTCCTCGATGTACTGCCGCCGGAGGCTTTGTCGGAAGTTCTTTCGCAGGATTGGGCGAAAGGCGGCGGCGGAGAATATTACAACAGACAGATGGTCTATGCCTTGAACGCGGGATATCGGCTCAAGGACAAGAAAAAGCAGGCGCTTCTCTCGCTATGGACCCAATGGTCATGGGAACTCTGGTCAATGAAGGGAAATCCCAATTCCGAACTGGGCCGCATCAATCTGGGACCGGCAGTCGCAAAGCCCGCTTCTCAAGCGGGATCGAAACCAGACCCGTAAGAAAGCTGCATTCGCAATTTGGCGGGAACTTCGAAAAAATCCGAAGCCCTTCCGAGCGGTGCTACTTGCTGTAGGTCTGGGTCGCCATGCCCGTGGACATGGTGGTCGTCCGCTCGTGCGATGCGCAGCCCGTGACGATCGCGCTGGTTGCGAGGATACCGAGAAGGAGAAGGAATGTCTTTTTCATACGCCTGAGATCGCATGGTGCGAGTGATCCGGACGGGTGAATTGTTTTTAAATCCGGGAGGACCCCTTCGAGAGTTCGTTATTGAAACGATCTGAAAAGGGCGTTGCGGCAGGGGTTTGACTCACGACATCACAACGCACCGTTCTTCCAAATGTGCATCACCGCGTAGCTCCGCCACGGTCGCCATGCCTGGGATAATTCCTCGGCGCGTTTTGCGCTCACGTCGCCGAGGTTCTTGCGCACAGCGATGTCTTCCTTCGGAAAGGCGTCCGGCCAGCGCGATGCACGCATCGTGAGGTAGTGTGCCGTCCACGGGCCGATGCCCGGCAGGGAAATCAATTGAGCAATGGCGTCGTCCGGATTCGCTCCGGCATCGAGCGTCAATTTCCCGGAGTCAAAAGCCCGCGCCAATGCGAGGATGCCCGCCGCACGGGCGCTGACGATGCCGAGTTTCGCAATGTCATTGACGCGGATTTTTGCAACACGCGAGGCGGAAGGCGACAGCCGCGTGAGTTCGGGAAATGGCGTCGTGATCTTCTCGCCGAATGCCTCCGCGAAACGCCCGGAGAGCGTCGTTGCGGCCTTCACGGTGATCTGCTGACCAAGGATCGCGCGCACCGCCATTTCAAAACTGTCGAACGCGCCGGGCACGCGCAGCCCCGGATGCTTCGCCACACTTTTGCGCAGCAGCTTGTCCTTCCGCAAATGCGCCGCGATGAGGTCTGGCCTCGCCGTGAGGTCGAACAAATTGCGAAGCCTCCCGAGCAGCGCGGGCAGCGCCGGCGAAAGGCTGTGCGTGAACTCCACCATCAGCGCGTGTTTTTCCGGCGCATGCGTGACCTTGATCCAGCCGGTGTGCGGACCGAGTCGCACCGTGCGCGCGTAGCTTTCGGCGGTGACGAACTCCACATCGCGAATCACACGCGCGCCGAGGAACTCGAGCATCGCCGCCCAGTCGTAGGGCGGGCGGTAGCTGAGCCGCAGCGCCGAGGTGCCGGCGGCGATTTTTCCGTGCGGCTCCGCGGCGGCTTTGCGCAGGCGGGTCGGCGGCATGCGGTATTGCGCGCGGAAGGCGTCGTTGAAACGGCGCAGGCTGGAGAATCCGCTGGCGAATGCGATTTCGGTGACGGGCAACGCGGTCTCGGTGAGCAATTGCTTCGCGAGCAGCAAACGCCGCGTCTGCAGCAACTCCACGGGCGAGACGCCGAGTTCCTTTTGCACGATGCGGCGCAATTGCCGGGAACTGATTCCGAATTGCGCGGCGACTTCCTCCAACCCCGCGCCGTCGTCAACGAGTCCCTCGTCAATGCGGCGCGTAATGAGGTGCGCGATGCGATGGGAATTATCCACCGGCGCATGACCCGGCGCCAATTCCGGGCGACATCGCAGGCACGGGCGAAACGCGGCTTTCTCCGCCGCCTCCGCGCTCTCAAAAAAGCGGCAGTTGCGCCGTTGCGGCGTCTTCGCCGGGCAGATTGGCCGGCAATAAATCCCGGTGGAGGTCACCCCGACAAAAAACACTCCGTCGAAACGCGAATCGTGCGACTTTAGCGCGTCGTAGGCGGCGTCATCATCAATCATGATCATCAACATGGATTATCCGCGGTTTGAACACTGGCCATTTTCGGACACGGAAATGATATTCACTTCCATGTCCGAAAACGGCCGGCGCTGCTCGAAATGTCCGTCATATTGCCCTTCATGAAAACGACGATGTATTTTTACAAGACGACAAAAACCCCCGTCGGCCGGCTGAAACTGATCGCCAGCGATCGCGGCCTCGCCGCCATCCTGTGGGAAAACGACAATCCGGAACGTGTTCGCCTCGCACCGCTCGCGGAGGATAAAAATCATCCCGTGCTGCTCGAGACCGAGCGCCAGTTGGGCGACTACTTCGCGGGAAAGCGCGAAAAGTTTTCGTTGAAATTTGATCCTGTCGGCACGGAGTTTCAAAAAGATGTCTGGAGCGCGCTGTCCACAATCCCCTTCGGCGAGACACGCAGCTACGCGCAGATCGCGGCGCAAATCGGCCGGCCGAAAGCGGTGCGCGCGGTCGGTGCAGCCAACGGCAAAAACCCCATCTCGATCATCGTCCCCTGCCACCGCGTGATTGGCTCGAACGGCACGCTCACCGGCTTCGCCGGCGGCCTGCAAATCAAGGCTGCCCTGCTCGAACTCGAATCGAGAAAGCTCCGGCTCGCTCTTTGATGCCCGTTTCGTGGATTAAAGCACAACGGATTCGCCATCGTGCCCCGGTGTTGTAAGGTGGGGCATGAAAAGCATTTCGGCGGCGCTGAATTTCCTGAAGCGATGGCCGGTTCACGGCCTCGTTGTCCTTTGCGGGTTCTCGATCGCGGATCTCTCCGCGGGAAATTCGACCCCGGTCGCCATCCTCGGCGGGCAGCAGGATGCGCCCTACGCGGCCATCCTGAAGCCGGACGGCTCGTTGAAAAAAGTGCGCGGCCTGCCGGCGAAGGGCCTGACCTATCGGGTGGCCATCAACACCTCTGGCAAGGCGATCTTCGGCGGGACCCGGGACCTCAATGCGTATGCCGCGTTCGTCGCCGCATCGGGAAAATTGACGCCAATCGAGGGACTACTCGCACCCGGGGAAATTTACACGGTTGCCATCAGCGGATCGGGCCGTGGCATCGTGGGTGGTGGACATTTCAAGTCCAATGCCCCCTACGCCGCCCTTGTCGCTCCCAATGGCTCGGCGATCTCGCTGGCCCTGCCCGCGACGGGGTTGATTTATTGCGTGAACTTCGACCCTTCCCAACGCGGAATTCTCGCCGGAAAAGGTCCCGGGGACTCCGCCTACGCGGCGCTGGTTTCCACGAAAGGCGCCGTCACTCCGCTCGCGGGTCTGCCGGAAAAAGGCGCCATTTTTTGGATTTCCGTGAAGTCAAACAAGGTTTTCATCGGCGGCCAGAACAACGACTCCGCGTATGCGGCCTACATTTCATCCGCGGGGTTGGTCACGCCGATTGCCGGGTTGCCGAAGGGCGCAAATTACAGCGTCGCGATCAACGGCGCCGGCCTTGGAATCACCGGCGGAGTTTCTCAAAATCATCCTTATGCTGCACTCGTTTCCCGCAATGGCGCGGCCCGTCGCATCAAGCACCTGCCTGTCGCCAAGGGGATCATCTACAATGTCGCCATCAATGATTCCGGCACCGCGCTGATTGCCGGCCTCGCCGCGGACCGTCCCTACGGAGCTTTTGTCGCCCGCAACGGCGCCCTGACCCGGCTCAAAGGCCTTCCGACCGGCAAAGGATTCCTGGACGGCATCGCGCTCGATCGTTCAGGCTATGCGCTCGTCGGCGGAGAATCTGACGGCGCTCCCTTCCTTGCTCTCGCCGCCCCGGATGGGCGGCTTACCTTCATCGGCGGCCTTCCCGACAATGGCGCAATCAACACGATTGCCAGCAATCACCTGGGCCGGATTATTTCCGTTTTTAAATAGGTCAGTCGTTCCGGTG
>JBOHXO010000384.1:0-9558 GCA_050737475.1 Chthoniobacterales bacterium | reverse complement strand
GGTGAAAAGATACGCGAGCGAGGGATGGCGCTGGAAGTGGCGCAGGATCGAGGCGAGCCACCGGGGCCGCGCGAAGAACGGATTTTCGTCAATGGACGGGCCGCCCCACAGCAGGTGATTGCCGCCGCCGGTGCCGCCCGGATAATCGCCGTAGGGCTGCTTCCACGAGCGTAGGCCGATTTTTTCCGCGGCTGCTGTGACGGTGTGAATCCACGTGTCGTATTCCTGCCAGTCGGTGCAGGCCGGGAGATTGATTTCGAGCACGCCGGGGTCGGCGGTGAGGCCGACGGTGGTCCAGACTTTTTCGGTATCCTCGGGCACGTAGCCCTGGAGTTCGTAGAGGCCGATTTTTGCGGCGGCGATTGCATCGCCGAGGGCGCGCAGCAATTCCGTAAACGCGGCCTGCTTGAGCGGCGGCAGAAAAATGCAGAGCCGGCCCTCGACGAGTTCGGCGACGAGCGCGCGGCGCGGCACATCGGACGGAAGAAGGTTGAGCGGGAGGCGCAGGCCGGCGGGACCTTCCGCGGCATTCAACACGCGTTCGCCGGTCTTGAGTTTCCATGTGGCGGACGACCAAACGGTGTCGTCGTGATCGAGCGGCAGCGCCCATGCGGCCACGCCTTTCGACTTTGCCTTCGGGTCGGCGAACGCGATCCACTTCGCGTCGAGGCCGAGCCTGCCGGGGAGCGCCTGGAGGAAGTTTGCGGTCTGCGCGTCGTCGGTGCGGCGGTTGGACGGCGTGGCGCGAAAGAGTTTTTTGCCGTCGCGGCGGGCGACCATTCGCAGGGCCCAGCGCGGGTTCACCTCGCCGGGGTATTGCTTGCCGGGGCTGAAAAACACGGCGCCGCCGGCCATGCGCGTCCTGAGCAGTTCCTCGGACATGCGGCGCGCGTAGGAAAGTTTTGTCGGACCGACCGCGGAGTAGGACCACTCGGCGCCCTCGGGATGCTCGGGCACGTAGGTCGGCTCGCCGCCGAGCGTGAGATGAATGCCTTCCTTCGCAAAAACGGCGTCGGCCCAGCGCGCTGCGGAGTTGGCTGCCTTCGAGGTGGTGCTCATCGCGGTTTGATTTCCAATGTCGCTGTCATGCTGTGTTCGATTTTTTTGTCGCCGTAGTAGAGGCCCTTGATCGGGCTGATGTCGTCGGACGTGAGGCCGACGGCGGCGGTGATGCGGTGATGATCGCAGAGCACGCCATTGGTGGGATCGAATCCCATCCAGCCCGCGCCGGGGAGATACGTCTCGACCCACGCGTGCAACGCGCTCTCGGCGCGCAAATCCTCCTTCGGCACGTCGGGCGGCTCCCAAAGAAATCCGCTGGCAAGTCGCGCGGCGAGTCCGTGTTTGCGCAGCACGGCGACGAAGAGCACGGCGAAGTCGCGGCAGGCTCCGCGTCCCGCTGCAAGCGTCTCCGCGGGCGCCCACGCCTCGCCTTCCTCGCGGCGCATGTAGCCGAGGTTTTCAAAAATCCACGTGTTCAAATCCACGAGCGCCTCGACGGTCGGCCGGGACGTTTTCGAGGGCTCCAGCGCATGCGGCAGCGCGATTTGAATACCGGGCTCCAGGAATGGTGCGAGCACCGCGGTCTCCTTCGGCAGGTAATCGAACGGCAGTTTCAGCGCGTGGGATTCGAGCAGGAAGTGGAAGGGATTTTTTTCGGTGAGCGCGAGGTCGAGCTCGAGGCGGAAATTGAGACTGTCGCGTTTCTCGGGGTAGAAACATTTCGCGATCTCGTTGTCGAAAATGTCGTGGCGGTATTGCACGTCGGCCTCGGCGTCGGTCTCGAAAATCGCGCGGTCCGTGCGCACCGAGCGGTCGTTCTTCGGAAACAGGCGGGCAAGATGCGGCGAAAAACTCGCCGGCTCGTCGTAGGCGTAGGTCGCGTTGTAGCGAATCGCAATGTTCATGCCTTCGTCCTTTTCATGTTCACGCGAATTTTCATCACCTGCCCGCCGCCGCCCTTAAACGTCCCGCGCACGGGCGCGGCATCCCGGTTGTCGCGGCCGAAGGATACCGCCACGTGCTGCTCGGCGCACCAACGATTATTCGTAGGATCGAGCGCGACCCATTCCAGGCCTGGCACGAGCGCCTCGACCCACGCGTGCGTCGCCACGGCGCCGACAAGGCGGCGGCCGGTCGCGGAACGCGGAGCGTCGGTCTCGATGTAGCCGCAGACGTAGCGCGCGGGCAGGCCGGCGGTGCGCAGGACGCTGAGCATGACGTGCGCGAAATCCTGGCAGACACCGCGTTTGGATTTCCAGACCTCCGGCAGCGGCGTGGAATTATCGGTCGAGCCGGGGCGGTAGGCGAACGTGTTGTAGATCGCGGAATTGAGCGACTCGAAGCCCTCGCGGAGCGACACGCCAGGTCGCAAATATTGATGCGCCCAATCCGTGGCGTGTGCGCCGACGGGGACGTTTTGTGTGGGTTGCAGGTAATCGAAAAAATCAAGCAGCACGGACGAGAACAACTGTCGCGCCTCGGCGATCGGCAGATCGAGCGCCTCGTCGGGCAGCGTGGGCGCGCGCGTCTCGACGAGCAGGCGGTTGCGGATCGAGAGCCTGTCGTGCCGCAGTGTGTGCGAAAAGAACGCGACCGGGTTGCCGAACGTGTCCGTGTAATGCGTCATCGGCAGGTCGGGCGCGATTTCGATGGTGTGCTCGATGATGTGCTGTGTCGCGGTCTCGGGGGGCGTGAGGCGCGCCTCGAGATACGCCTCGATGGCCGAGCCGTGGTAGCGGTAGTCGGTCGAGTGGATGATCTCAAATCGCATACGTGAAGCCGGTGAGCATCGGCTGGTTCGCCGGGCGCATGTGGATTTGATGATTCAAAAAACCGTCCGCGATGAGGTTGTGAATTTCCATCGTGCGGCTGAGTACGTCGTCAATGCGTTTCACCAATTCGCTTTCCGATGCGGAAATGGGCGAACCGTTTTCGATTTCGCGTTCGGCGAGCGCGTCCCAATCGGTCTGCGTGAGCTCGTTGCGAAGTTCGTCAATGCCCGCGAACGTGCGCTGCAGGCCGGCGGCGGATTCCGGCTGCGAGCGGATGAGCAACTCGCGGCAATGCGTGATGCAGCGGGCGATCGAGCGCGGAACCATGAGGTTCTGACACAATATCTGGAGCACGGGACCGGTCTCGATGCGCATCTGATAAACGCGGCGGTAAACGTCGCGGCAATTCAGCAGGCGCAGGAATGCGGAGAGCTGGATTTCGCGGGCGTGCTCGCCGTCGGGCCCGGCGGAACGAAGCAGCGAGCGTGTCATCGTTGCCAGCGCGTTCGCGGAAATTGCCGCGCGCTCGATGCGCTCGCCGATTTCGCAAAAGCGCCAGCCGCCGTCGGCGATCATGGTCGTCTGCGCGATGCCAAAAAACTGCGCGACAAGCTCCGCGGCCTGCTCGCACGCGCGGCGTGTGAGCTGCGCACGCTTTGTGTCGCCAAGCGGCCCGCCGCGCCGTGGCCGTTCGAAAATTGCGCGCAACCGGGTGAGCGTGCTCCACGCCTCGTTGCTAAGACATTCCTGGATGGATTCCGCGTTGCGCGTGGCGCGCTCGATCGAGCTGCCCACCGAGCCGGTGCCGGGCGGATCGAATGTGAGCCGGTAGCGGCCCGAACCGCTGGAGATGCTTTCGCCGCGCTCCACGGTGCCGCGCTCGAGCGGAGGCAGCATGCGGTTCCACACGGGACGGTAGAGCGTGCGCTCGGTGGGATTGAGTTCCTCGGTCTCCAGCGCCTCGATCACGGCGATCATGCTCGCGAGATTGCGCGCGCGTTCGAGATAACGACCGCTCCAGTAGAACGCCTCGGCGACGCGGCTCGTCACGTGGCGCGACGGCGGATGCATGTCACGCTGCAGCCTCGGGCCCACGCCGGGTTCCGTGCCTGGCGCCGCCTCGACCCATGTGTCCTTGCTGCCGCCGCCAAGTTCGGACGCGGTAAAAAACGATCCGCTCTCGGACACGCGTGTGAGCGCGCCGGGAAAGACGAGGCAGTCCTCGTCGCCGCGATGGAGCGCGAAAAGAATGTGATCCTGGTGGCGCTGGATCGGTTTCCCGTTTTCGTAGCAAATGGTGAGCGCGGACGAGCCGCGCGGCTGCGCGACGAAGCCCGCGGGATTCGCGGCGATCTCGTGCAACATTGCCCGCTGCTTGCGCTCGTCGAACGGCTCGTTTTCGTCGGGCGAAAGAATTCGTTCGCCGTAGGTCGGGCGAATGATGAAGCGCGAAAGGTCGTTCATGACGAACTCGCGCTGGTCGAGATCGCCGAGCCAGTAGGTATGCAGGTCCTCGAGCAACGGCGATTCGTTGAGGTAGTAGCGGATGAGAGCCGGAGCGAGCGGCAGAAGCGCGCGGTCGTCGGCGAGCTGGGAGCCCACGGCGTTGATGAGGGAGACGGTGCCCTGGCGGATGCATTGCACGAGGCCCGGCACGCCGAGGAGCGAATCGCGGCGGAAGACAAGCGGGTCGAGCCACGTGTCGGAGATGCGCGAGTAGATCACCTCGACGCGCTCGAGACCGGTGACCGTTTTCAAATACACGCGGTCGTTGAGCACGATCAGGTCGTTGCCCTGCACGAGCGGGATGCCCATGCGGCGGGCGAGAAAACTGTGCTCGGAATACGCAGCGCTGCCCTGGCCGGACGAAAGCAGCACGACTGTGGGATCGGCGTCCTGCGCAAACGCGCGCAGCACTTCGAGCACCTCGGTGGGCGCGTCGGCGATGGATTGGATCGAATAATCCTCGAACGCCTGCGGCAGCACGCGGGCCATCGCGCGGCGGTTCTGGATCATGTAGGACATGCCCGACGCCTGGCTGAAATAATGGTGCTTCACGACCATGCGGCCGTCCGTCGCGCGGCCCACGGCCATTCCGCTGAGATGCAAAAATCTTCCGCCTGGCGGCTTCAACGCCCGCGCGGCGCGCTGGAAATACGGACTGCCGAGCACGGGATGCAACGGCACGATGCCCTGGCGCAGAATGCGCTGCTCGCCATAGACGTCGCGGAGAAAACATTCATAAGCGTGAAGCCGCTGCGCCATGCCGTGCGCGAGGAGGCGCCATTCGTCGGCGGTGAACATCTGGGGCATGAGATCGCAGAACCACGGGCGTTTGCCCCACGGACGGTCGCGCGCGATGTCGAACGTCACGCCCATTTCGCGCATCGTGGCCTCGAATTGCTCGCCCGCGCGCTTCAGCTCACCACGGGTCGAGGATGCGAAGCGCCGGAAGAGCGGCGCGTAGATGTCGCGCGGCTGTTCGTTCGCGCCGAGCAGCTCGTTCCAGTGCGCCACATTGGACGATGATCCCCGTTTCGCCAGTTGCACGCGGAGACGCTTTTCATGGCTCCCGGTGCGGTCAAGCGCAAACCGCGCCGCCTCATTGCATTATCAACGCCCGAAGAGGCGTCCCAGAAACTCCGCGTCGCTGAAATTCGTGCCTTTCCCGACACGCACGATCACGAGTTTGCGCGAGGGCACGACGTAGCAGCGCAGTCCGCCGGAGCCCACCATTGCGAAGAGATCGGACGGCGCGACGCTGGAGATGCAGGAGCGGCGCCATTCCGCGGGCGAGCGTGTTGCGCCGAGCGTGCCCTCGATGGAAATGGCATCGGCACCGGCGCGCCGGGCGTTCGCGTTGAGCCAGAAACTGAAGCCATACATCGAGTTGGCTTCGGAGCCGGTGAAGGCGCCGTCGAAGGCGGATGCGGGCAGCACGGGGAGGATCCAGACGCGGCCGCGGGTGCGGACGAATTCGCCGATTTTTGCGAGGTCTGGTGCCGTGAATTTTGCGCCGGCGGAAAAAAACGGATTTCCCGCGCGGTCGCGGCGCCAGTCGTCCGCGGGCTTGATGCCGAGCGGTGCGAGGATTTTTGCGGCGAGGAAGGCGAGTGGGTCGGTGTGGCGTGCGGCGAGTTTGCGGCGCAGGATTTCCTCGAGCAGTTCGTAATTGCCGGGCGCGTAGTCGAAGAGCGTGCCGGGCTCGGCGACGAGCGGGAGTGCGGCGGCGATCTTGTTTTTATCGCGCACGCCGCGGGAGTAGATCGCGTTGTAGCCGTCGGCCAGGCCTGCGGTCTGGTTGAGCAGTTCGCGAATGGTGATGCGGTTTTTCGCCGGACTGTCGCGCCATGCGGCGATCGTTTTCGCGACGGGTTCGTCGAGTGAGAGCAGACCGCTGGCGCGCGCCGCGAAAATTGCGAGAGCGGCGAGATTTTTCGTGAGGCTCATCACGAGGAGCGGCCGATCCGGCGCGCCGCCATTTGCGTAGGATTCGTGCAGCGTGCGGCCGGTCTGCATCACGATGAGCGCCTGGCCTCCGCATTTGCGGGAATAACTGTCCGCGGCGGCAATCCGCAACGGGGACGCGGTCTGTCCCGCCTGCGCACTGGCTGCGATCGCGAGAAGCACGACGCAGGCGGCGGGTCTCATGCGGTTTCGGGTTTCGGCGGCCGGTCGAGCAATGCGCTGAGCGCCTCGAGAGGGGAACAGCTTCCCTCGAGCACGGCATGCACTTGTGCGGTGATCGGCGCCTCGATGCCCAGTCGCTGCGCACATTGCAGCGCGCTGGTTGCGGTGGGCACGCCCTCGGCCACCATTTTCATGGAAGCCTGGATGGCTTGCGCGGATTCGCCGCGGCCGAGCCGCTCGCCGAAGCCGCGATTGCGGCTGTGCTTGCTGAAGCATGTAACCATGAGGTCGCCGATGCCGCTGAGGCCGGCGAACGTTTCGCGGCGGCCGCCCATCGCGACGCCGAGACGCATCATCTCGGCGAGCGCGCGCGTGACGAGCGCGGCCTTGGCGTTGTCGCCCATGCGCAGGCCGTCCGAGGCACCGGCTCCGATCGCGAAAATATTTTTCAAGGCGCCGCCGAGCTGGATGCCGGCGACATCGTCACTGGAATAGGCACGGAAGGTGCGGAACGAAAATGTTTCCTGCAGCGCGGGCAGCAATTCGGGAAGGCGCGAGCCCACGACGGCGGCGGCGGGGATGCCGCGTGCGATTTCCGCAGCGAGGTTGGGCCCCGAGAGGACGCCGGTGCGGCATCCGGGCATGCATTCCTCGATCACCTGTGTCATCAGGCAGCCGGTCTCGTGCTCAATGCCTTTCGTGCAGGAAACGAGGACCGTGTCCTTTGCCAGCCCCGTGTTTGCAAGCGCGGCGGTCACTTCGCGAAACGCGCGCGAGGGCAGCACCATCACGAGCAGGTCGGCGTCTGCGGCCTCGGCGAGATCGTTGGTGGGATGAACGCTCGCAGGAACGGAAATGCCGGGCAGGTATTGCGAGTTCGTGCGGGCGGTGCGGATTTCATCGGCGGTTTCCGGACTGTGCGCCCAGAGCCGGACGAGGTCGCGGCCTTCGGAGAGCAACACGGCGAGCGCCGTGCCCCAGCCACCTGCGCCAATTACGCTGACTTTTTTGAACATCGAGTGGGAGAGATTAAACGGGGCGCTTGCGCTCGAACCGTGGCTCGGTGCCGGCCCGCAGTCGGCGAAGATTTCCCCGATGCAGCCAGAATACAAGCGCAGTCATGACGATGCCGACGATCATCAAGGCCATGTCCGCGCGCCCGAGGACGAAGTCCACGACCAGCAGGATGCTTAGCGTGAATGCCCCGGTGAGCGAGGCGACGGAAACGATGCGGCTCACGAAAAAAGCGATGATCCAGACGGAAACGGAGATCACGAAAACCTCGATCGGAAAAAGTGCGATGGCGATGCCGCCGGAGGTCGCGATGCCTTTGCCGCCCTTGAATCCAAGCCAGACGGGGAAGGTGTGGCCGATCATCACCGCGCATGCCGAGATGATGGCGCATGTGGTCGGGACGAGGCCCCATGCGACGGGAACATGCCAGCCGAGCCAGACGGCGAGAGCGCCCTTGCCGATATCGAGGGCGAAGCAAAGGTAGCCCCATTTTTTCCCGAGGACGCGGAAGACATTCGTCGCGCCGACATTGCCGCTGCCCATCGTGCGGATATCCACGCCGCGGGCACGGGCGATGAGATAGCCGCTCGGAAAGGAACCGATCAGATAGGCTCCGAGCGCGACAAGGACGTAAAACATGCGAACATTTCCACGAGTGCGCATTGTCCCGACAAGAAATTTCGCGGGAATGAAATCGCGGCCCGGGCCTCACACCTGCATACAAACCATGAAAGCACACCTGTTGCCCGCCATCCTGGGCGCCCTTATTCTCTCATTTATGAAAACGCATGCCGCCGACCTGCCCGCCACCGTGACCGTCCGCCTCGTCGAGCCCAACGGCGAACCTGGGAAGCCGCAGGAGGTGCCCACGGTGAAAAAAACCGACGAGGAATGGCGCAAGCAACTTGGCCAGGAGGCCTACGACGTGCTGCGTTCGCAATCCACCGAACGCGCATTCTGCGGCGGATTGTTGAACAACAAAGTGGACGGCGTTTATTTTTGCGCCGGCTGCGACCTGCCGCTTTTCGCCTCGAAGAAGAAGTTCGAATCCGGCACGGGCTGGCCGAGTTTCTTCGAGCCGTTTGCGAAGGAGAACGTCGCCGAGGAGCGCGACATGAGCTACGGGATGGTGCGCGTCGAGATTCATTGCGCGCGCTGCGGCGGGCACTTGGGACACGTATTCGAGGATGGTCCCGCGCCGACCGGGCTGCGCTATTGCCTGAACTCCGTGTCGCTGAAGTTTCGCTCGTTTGAGGAGATCAAGAAGGCAGTGACGAGTGATAAAGCAGTGACGGGTGACAAGTGATGAGTGACGAGACGAATTTCTGACCACCTGTCACTTGTCACTCATCACTGCCTTTTGACGTAGCGACGGATTTCGAGGTCGGCGTCCTCGTCGAGGATTTCGGCGAGGGCGAACTTCGTCTCGAACTCCGGGAAAAACGTATCGGCCTCGGGCGATTGCTTCACCACGGTGAGCAGCAGTTCCGAGCAGCGCGGCAGCAGCGCCCTGTAAATTTCGGCACCGCCGATCACGAAGACGCCACGGCCGTCGTCGGGCTCGGTGATTTCCTCCGGGCTCGCGACAACGCGAATATCCGGAACTTCCAGCGGTTGGCGCGACAGCACGATATTTTCCCGTCCCGCGAGCGGCTTGCCGAGCGACTCGAATGTCTTGCGGCCCATCACGACGATGTTTCCAAGCGTCATGTGGCGGAAGAATTTCATGTCCTTCGAGAGGTGCCATGGAATGCGGCCCTCGATGCCGATGGCGCGGTTTATTCCCATCGCGGCAATCGCGATCATAATACGGCAATCGCGATCATATCGCGATGGGCGCCTTGATGGCCGGGTGCGGGTCGTAGCCTTCGATGGTGAAGTCCTCGAAGCGGAAATCGTGAATGTTCTTCACCGCCGGGTTCAACCGCATGCGCGGCAGCGGCCGGCATTCGCGCGCAAGCTGCTCGCGGGCCTGGTCCATGTGATTGGAATACAAATGCAGGTCGCCGAACGTGTGGACGAATTCGCCCGGACGAAGGTCGCAAACCTGCGCGACCATGAGCGTGAGCATGGCGTAGGACGCGATGTTGAAAGGCACGCCGAGGAAAAGATCGGCGCTGCGCTGGTAGAGCTGGCAACT
>JBOHXO010000383.1:0-2041 GCA_050737475.1 Chthoniobacterales bacterium | reverse complement strand
TCGCGGACTACAGGACGAAGGTTTCGTCGAAGTCCGATCTCGAACGCACCGATCTCGCGAAGGAGAAATCCGGCGTCTTCAGCGGCGCGCATGCCATCAATCCCGTCAACGGCGAAAAAATTCCAATCTGGATCGCGGACTATGTGCTCATGGGCTACGGCACCGGTGCGATCATGGCTGTGCCGGCGCACGATGAGCGCGATTTCGAGTTTGCGCAGACGTTCGGTCTGCCTGTGGTGCAGGTCGTGCAGCCACGCGACGATTCGGACTGGCGCGGATTTGTCGGCGATGGCATCGCGGTGAATTCCGGGTTTCTCGACGGCATTCCAACTCCCGAAGCGAAACGCAAAATCATCGCATGGCTCGAAGAGCGCGGCCTCGGCGCGGGACGCGTGAATTTCAAACTGCGCGACTGGCTGTTTTCGCGTCAACGGTATTGGGGCGAGCCGTTCCCGATCGTCTGGGAAAATGGGAGTCACCGCGCGCTCGAGGAATCCGAGCTGCCGCTTGTGCAGCCCGAGATGGACGACTTCAAGCCGACCGGCACGGGCGAACCTCCGCTGGCCAAGGCCGTCGAGTGGGTGCGCTATTCCGAGGCGGCGCAGCGCGAGACAAACACGATGCCGCAATGGGCCGGCTCGTGCTGGTATTACCTGCGTTTCTGCGATCCGGAAAACGGCGCGCGTTTCGTCGGCGGCGAAGCCGAGAAATTCTGGATGGATTCGGGCAAGCCCGGTGGCGTGGATCTTTATGTCGGCGGCACGGAGCACGCGGTGCTGCACCTGCTCTACGCGCGGTTCTGGCACAAGGTGCTCTTCGATCTTGGGTTCGTTTCGACGACCGAGCCGTTTCAACGGCTCGTGAACCAGGGCATCATCCTCGGCAGCGACGGACAGAAAATGTCGAAGAGCCGCGGCAATGTCGTGAATCCCGACGAGGTGATTTCCGAATACGGCGCAGACTCGCTCCGGCTCTACGAAATGTTCATGGGCCCGCTCGAGCAGGGCAAGCCGTGGAGCATGAAAGGTGTGGAGGGTGTCTTTCGTTTTCTCGCGCGCGTGTGGCGGCTGGCGTTCGAGGAAAACCAGGAGGGAGAATGGATGATTTCCTCCGCGTTGAGCGATTGTGAATTTTCCGGAAAGCAGGCGCGCGTCGTCCACGAAACGATCAAAAAGATCACCGGCGACGCCGAGACGCTTTCGTTCAACACCGCCATTGCGCAGATGATGATTTTCGTGAACGAGTTCACGGGATTGGAGCAACGTCCGATCGAGGCGTTGCGCGTGCTGCTCGTGCTGCTGAGCCCGTTTGCTCCGCACATCGCCGAGGAAATGTGGGCGCGGCTTGGCGGTGCATTCGCCGGCTTCCAAGGTCTCTCTTCGCAACAACCATGGCCGGACTACGACGAGAAATTGCTCGTGGACGACGAGGTTGAGATTCTTGTCCAGGTCAACGGCAAGCCCTGCGTGCGCCTCACGGTGCCGAAGGAAATGCCCGCAGCCGACATCGAGGCACTTGCGCGCGCCAGCGAAAAAGTGTGTGAGGCCACTGCGGAAAAAACGATTGCGAAGGTCATCGTAGTGCCCGGCAAACTCGTGAACATCGTCGCGAAGTAGTTGCCTCGCGTGCGGCCTTGGGACATGCTGCGCGCATCCCCTTATGAACATCCGCTTCCTTGCAGCTGCGGCTCTCGCCGCTATTTCTGTCGCAACCTCCACCCGTGCGGACACCTCCCGTTTCTGGGACTATTACACACCCAATCCCTCGAATTACATCGGCTCCGACGAATGGTGGACGCAGGGCGACGCGTTCAGCGGCGACTGGTGGGGAATGCGAAACATGCTCGAGGACGAGGGCGTTGATTTTTCGCTCACCTACACAAACAACATCGCCGGCAACGTCGTGGGTGGGAAGCAACTCAGCGCGACGTATACCGACAACATCGGCTTCGGTGTCGAATTCGATTTCGAAAAACTCATCGGCTGGAAAGGCGCCACGCTTACGTTGAGCGGCTTGAATCGCGATGGCCAGAGCCTCTCGG